>JAFYIF010000013.1 GCA_017538775.1 Oscillospiraceae bacterium
CGTGCAGGTCCAGGTGGTTCGTGGGCTCGTCCAAAAGCAAGATGTCCGTGTCCTCCAAAATCAGGCGTGCCAGGTTCACCCGGGTCTTCTCCCCGCCGGAGAGCTGGGAAAACAGCCGCTCCCGCATGGCGGGCGGGATGTCCAGCCCGGCGGCCACCCGGCTGCGCGCGTGGTCCACGTCCCAGCCCCCCAGCCGCTCAAAGTCGGCGGAGAGGCGGTCATACTCCCGCAGCAGCGCCTCAGAGTCGTCCCCGGCCATGCGTGCGGTCAGTTCCTCCAGCCGCTCGGCGATGCGGTAGACCCGCTGGTGGGCGGTTTTCAGCACGTCCTCGGTGGTGTAGTCGGCGGGATAGACCGGGATCTGGCTGATGAGGCCCAGGCGCTTGCCGCTCGCCACCGTCACGGTCCCGCTGTCACAGTCCAGCTCCCCGGACAGCAGGCGGAACAGCGTGGTCTTCCCGCAGCCGTTGCGCCCCAGGATGCCGACCCGCTCCCCGGCCTGGACCTCAAAGCTCAGTCCCTTCAGGATGGGATTTCCCTGCTCGAAGCCCTTCGTTACGTTTTGAATGGAAATGTCGATCATAGCAAGAATCTCTGTCTCAAGTCATGAAATGCTGACCGCCGCCTGGAGCAGCGCGTTGGCCACCGGCCCGGCGTTGCCCAGGCCGCCCCCGCCGTGCTCGACGATGACCACGAAAGCGTAGGGGTGGGCCTCGTCCGCCAGGAAGCCGGCAAACCAGGCGTGGCTGGTGCCGTCGCCCACCTCGGCGGTGCCGGTCTTGGCGCAGAGGTCCAGGTTCGGGAAGTTCCACTGTCCGTAGGAATAGACCACGTTGTAGTGCATCATCGCCGCCAGCCGCTCCGCCGTGTCGGCGCGCAGCAGCCGGGCGCTGCCGCCGGGAGCGCCCCGGAGCAGACTAAGCTCCCGCACCGCGCCGCCGTTGGCGATGGCGGCCACCAGGCGCAGCAGGGCGACGGGGCTGACAAGGTCCGTGGACTGTCCGATGCCGCTCCAGGCCAGGTCCGCGCTGCGTGCCGGGGAGGCTTCAAAGCGCCCCGCCGCGGTCCAGACGCCGGAGACCTGGAGCTGCCGCGTCAGGCCGAAGCGCTCGGCGTACTGGCGGAGCGTTTCGCCCCCCAGCTCCAGGGACAGCTCCGCAAAGGCGCAGTTGCAGGAGTTGGCCAGGGCCTGTTCAACGGTCTGTTCCCCGTGGACGCCGGAGCAGACCAGCACGTTCCCGTCCACGGTCACGCTGCCGGTGCAGGTGAAGCGCCGGGTGTCCAGGTCCCGGATGTGCTCCACCGCGGCGGCCAGGGTCACCAGCTTGAAGACGCTGCCGGGGGTGTAGGCCGCCGAAAGGCAGCGGTTGAGCCAGACCCCGTCATACCAGCTGTTTGTCGCGTCAAAGCCCACGTTGGGGTCGTAGCTGGGAGAGGAGACCATGCAGAGGATCTCCCCGGTCTTGTAGTCCATCAGCAGCACCGCCCCGCGCCGCCCGGCCAGGGCGCTCCAAGCCGTGCGGTTCAGGCGCTCGTCGATGCTGAGGGCCACGGTGCCGCCAGCGCCGGACGTGGCCCCGGTGAGCAGGCTGTAGCCCGTCAGCCGGTCGGCAAAGGCGGTCAGGGCCCCGGTGCCGATGTTGCCCGCCGTGTCCCCCACCGCGTGGAGACAGGCGGTCCGTGTGGCGGCACTGTCCGCGAAGACGCGCCGGCCCTCCGACACGGCGGCCAGCACGACGCCGTTGCGGTCCGTCACCGTGCCCAGGGCCAGGGCGCCGTCCCGGAACAGGTTCTCGTTGGCGGAGAAGTTGATCCACTGGCGGTAGCTGTGGGCAAAGCGCCAGACATAGACCCCGGTGCCGAAGAGCAGCGCCAGGGCCAGCAGCAGCGCGGCCCAGGCCCGGCGTTTGATCTTTTTCACAGGTCCTCGCCCCCTTCCGGCTCTTCGTCCTCATATTCCTGGAAGCGGCGGCGGGCGGGCAGGCGCACGGAAAAGCTGGCGTTCTGCCGGGTGTCGGCGGCCTTGAAGAAGGCCAGCATCCCCCAGCAGGAGATCAGGCTGCTGCCGCCCTTGGAGACAAAGGGGAAGGTGACGCCGGTGAAGGGCAGGATGTCCGTGCTGCCGAAGACGTTCAGGGCCAGCTGGGTCACCAGCATGGCGGCGGCGGAACAGGCGGCGATGACGAAAAAGCTGCTGCGCCCCCGGGCGGCGGAGCGCACCGCGAAGACCGCGATGCCGATCACCGCGAAAATGGCGCAGAGGGCCACCAGCAGGCCCAGTTCCTCGCTGACCAGACAGAAGACCATGTCCGTGTCCGCCGCGAAGACCTTGTGGAGCCAGCCCCGCCCCGCGCCCACGCCGGTGAGCCCGCCGCTGGCGGCGGCGGACAGGGCCTGGGTCTGCTGCCAGCCCGCCCCGTAGGGGTCCTCCCAGACGTGGCCCCAGGCGGCGAAGCGCTGGGCCACATAGGGCTTGACCGTCAGCACCAGCAACCCGGCCAGCACCGCCCCGGCCACGGCCAGGAATACGGTGGCGAAGCTGCCCGAGCGCAGGAAGGAGATCACCAGGAAGGTGACGAAGAAGATCAGCGCCGCGCCGAAATCGCCCATCAGGGCCAGCGCGCCCACCATCACGGCGGAAAAGCCGATGAACAGAAAGAGGTTGCGGCGGCGGTACAGTCGATCCAGGCTGGTGGCCCCCACATAGATGTAGGCCAGCTTGACGAACTCGCTGGGCTGGAGGCGGAACATCCCCACGTCCAGCCAGTTGCTGGCCCCGTTGGCCCGGACGCCCAGGGCCACGTTCAGGGCCAGAAAGCCCAGGGCCGCCGCAGCCACGGGCCAGCGCAGGGCCTTTGTCCGGCGCAGGTCCCGGAACCAGAGGCCCAGGAAGAGATAGAGCAGCACCCCCGCCAGCAGCATCAAAATCTGCTTGGGCATCTCCTCCGGCACGGAGCTGGCCGAGACCGCCAGCCCCAGGGTGCAGAGGAAGAAGGCCAGGGTCTCCAGCTCAAAGCCCCGGCGGTCCAGGGCGCGCATCAGCAGATAGTAGCACCACTCCAGCAAAATCAGGAAGGCAAAGCCCAGGGCGGTCTCCATCTGGACGCGCCCTTCCGTCACCTGGGTGTATTCCAAAGCCAGCAGCAGCTGGAAGATGGACAGCAGCAGCAGGGTCAGGCCCTGGCTGACCAGCGCGCCGGGGACGCCCCGCTCCCGCTCGACGGCGGCCCGCTGGGCCTCGTCCAGGTCGTGGAAGACCATGCGCTGATCCCCGAACCACAGCGCGTCGCCGTCCTGCAGCTCCAGGCCCTCCCCTTCGTCGGTCAAGCCTTCCGCCAGGGTGTCGCCGCCGGAGAGGTCGAAAAGCCGCCAGCGCCCCCGGTCGGAGCGCACCAGCACCGCGTGGGTGTCCAGCACCGCGTCCCCGCGCACCGTCACGTCGCAGCTCTCGGCCCGGCCCAGGATGCACTCCCAGTGCTTCAGCGCCGCCCGGGAACCGTCCATGGCCTCCAGCCAGCCCCAGACCTCCGGCTCGTAGCGCTCCCGCAGCATACTCCGCAGACAGCGCGCCAGGATCCAAAGCGCCAGCAGCGGCAGCGCCCATTTCGCGCCGAGCAGCAGCGCCTCCGTCAGCATGTCCATGTGCGCGCCTCCCTTCCTCCGGCAGCGAATGCAAGTCGTATCTTTGAATTAGTATAACAAAATTGCATCGGAATTACAATCGTCGCTGCGCCTCCGGCATTTTACCCGGACGATTCCGGAATCTGCGGAAGATTTTAGTTGAAATTTCCGAAGGCAGCGTGTAAAATAGGGAGCATTCTACGGAAAAGCACGCTACGGCGTTTTGGGAGGACAGTATGAAGATCGTCATCATCGGCGGGGGCAAGGTGGGCTATGCCATTGCCGCCCAGCTCACCCATGAGGGCCACGACATCACCGTGGTGGATCAGAACCCCACCGTGGCCGAGCGCATCGGCGACACGCTGGACTGCATGTCCATCTGCGGGAGCGGGGCCACCGTGGCCGTCATGGAGGCGGCGGGGGTGCCCGGCAGCGACCTGCTCATCGCCTGTACCCATCAGGACGAGCTGAACATGCTCTGCTGCGTCTTTGCCAAGCGCCTGGGCTGCGGCAGCGCCATCGCCCGGGTGCGGATGCCCGAATACGCCCAGCAGATGTATCTGCTGAAAGACGGCCTGGGCCTCTCCACCACGATGAATCCGGAACAGACCGCCGCCCGGGAGATGTTCCGCCTGATGGAGATCCCCGGCGTGCTCAAGCGCGAGAGCTTCGCCGGGGGGCGGGTGGAGATCGTCGAGATCGTCTGCCGCGCCGGGGACCTGCTGGACGGGGCGGCGCTGATGGAGCTGCCGAAAAAGTTCAAGTTCCGGGTCTTCGTGGGCGCGGTGCAGCGGGGCAGCGAGACCTTCATCCCCGACGGGCGCTTCACCCTCCGGGCCGGGGACAAGGTCTACATCTGCGCCCCTGCCACTCAACTGGTACATATCCTCCGGGCCTTGGGCGAATACCGGAAAAAGGCCAAGCGCGTTTTGCTCATCGGCGGCAGCCGCGTGGCGGAGTATCTGACCGAGATGCTGCTGAAAGCCGGAACGGAGGTCAAGCTGATCGAACAGGACCGGGAGAAGGCGGAGCACTTCTTCACCCGCTTCCCCGGCGCCCAGGTGATCTGCGCCGACGGCAGCAACGAGCGGGTGCTGGCGGAGGAGGGCGCAGAGCGCATGGACGCCGTGGCCATGATGACCGGGCGGGACGAACAGAACCTGATTTTGTCCATGTATGTGGGCGGGCTGGGGGTGCCGCAGCTGCTGACCCAGGTGGACCACACCGAGTTTGGCACCTTGATCCAGGACCCCCACAACCACCTCATCAGCCCGAAACAGCTCTGCGCCGACGAGATGGTGCGCTATGTCCGGGCTTTGCAGAACTCCGGCGGCTCCTCGGTGGTCACGCTACACCACCTGGCCGGGGGGCGGGTGGACGCGCTGGAGTTCAACGTCACCGCCTCCTGCCGGAGCAAGGGAAAGCAGCTCCGGGACATCCGGCTCAAGCCCAACCTGCTGATCGCCTGCATCAACCGCATGGGGCGCATCATCATCCCCGGCGGCCTGGACACGGTGGAGGTGGGCGACACGGTGGTGGTCATCACCGACAGCCACCGGAAGATTCTGGACCTGAACGACATCTACGCCGACGAGGACTGAGCGATGAACTACCGTACCGTCATCAACATCATCGGAAAAGTGCTGTGCGTGGAGGCCATGTTCCTGCTGCCCGCCCTGATCATCTCCCTGATCCTGCGCG
The DNA here is from genome assembly GCA_017538775.1 of Oscillospiraceae bacterium. Taxonomy (GTDB): domain Bacteria; phylum Bacillota; class Clostridia; order Oscillospirales; family Oscillospiraceae; genus RGIG7114. Next base: position 5,323 of record JAFYIF010000013.1, read on the forward strand.
AGGACTCGGCCATTCTGGGCATCCTCGTCACCATGGGCGTGGCGGCGGCGCTGGGCTTCCCCCTGAGCCGCGTCCGGGGCCGCCGGGCGGACATCTTCGCCCGGGACGGGCTGGTGACCGTGGGTCTGGCCTGGCTGGCGGTCAGTCTGGTGGGGGCCCTGCCCTTCTGCATCAGCGGGGCCATCCCCAGCTACATCGACTGCCTCTTTGAGACTGCCAGCGGCTTCACCACCACCGGGGCCACCATTTTGCAGGAGATCGAAAGCCTCCCCCGGGGTCTGCTCTACTGGCGCAGCTTCACCCACTGGCTGGGGGGTATGGGGGTGCTGGTCTTCCTGCTGGCCCTGAATCCCCTCTCCCGGAAGGACAGCGGGGAGAACATGCACCTGCTGCGGGCGGAAAGCCCCGGCGTCCGGGCCAGCAAGCTGGTGCCCCGGATGCGCGACAGCGCGGGGATCTTGTATCTCATCTACATCGGCCTGACCCTGCTGGAGCTTGTGTGCCTGCTGCTGGGCGGACTTCCGCTGTTCGACGCCCTGACGCTGTCCTTCGGCACCGCGGGCACCGGCGGCTTCACCGTCCGCAACGACTCCGCCGCCTCCTACAGCCCCTATGCCCAGTGGGTGCTGATCGTCTTCATGTTCCTGTTCAGCGTCAATTTCAACGTCTATTTCCTCCTGCTGCTGCGGCAGGTGAAG
>JAFYIF010000140.1 GCA_017538775.1 Oscillospiraceae bacterium
CACCACGACATCTACTCCATCGAGGACCTGCGCCAGCTGGTCTGGTCGCTGAAGGAGGCCACGGGGCACCGCAAGCCGGTGATCGTCAAGGTGGCCGCCGTCCACAACATCGCCGCCATTGCCAGCGGCATCGCCCGCTCCGGCGCGGACATCATCGCCATCGACGGCTTCCGGGGCGGCACCGGGGCGGCCCCCACCCGCATCCGGGACAACGTGGGCATCCCCGTGGAGCTGGCCCTGGCCGCGGTGGACCAGCGGCTCCGGGACGAGGGCATCCGCAACCGGGTCAGTCTGGTGGTGGGCGGCTCCATCCGCTCCTCCGCCGACGTGGTCAAGGCCGTGGCCCTGGGGGCGGACGCGGTCTACATCGCCACGGCGGCGGTGCTGGCCCTGGGCTGTCACCTCTGCCGCACCTGTCAGACCGGCAAATGCAACTGGGGCATCGCCACCCAGCGCCCGGACCTGGTGAAGCGTCTGAATCCCCAGGTGGGCGCGGAGCGGCTGGTGCATCTGCTGACGGCCTGGAAGCATGAGATCAAGGAGCTGATGGGCGGCATGGGCATCAACTCCATCGAGGCCCTGCGGGGCAACCGCCTGATGCTCCGGGGCGTGGGCCTGAACGAGACGGAGCTGCGGATCCTGGGCATTGCCCATGCGGGGGAGTGAGCCATGAAACGGGTGTATGTGAATGAGGAATGGTGCCTGGGCTGCCATCTCTGTGAATACAACTGCGCCTTTGCCAATTCCGGGGCGCGGGATATGGCTTTGGCGCTCAGGGGCAAGCCGATCAATCCGCGCATCCATGTGGAGGGGGACGGGCAGGTGAGCTACGCGGTCTCCTGCCGCCACTGCGCCGACCCCATCTGCGTGCGCAGCTGCATCTCCGGGGCGCTGCACCTGGAGGAGGGCGCGGTCTGCATCGACCGGGACAAATGCGTGGGCTGCCTGACCTGCGTGCTGGTCTGTCCCTACGGGGCGGTGCTGCCGGGGCCGGACGGCGCGGCGCAGAAGTGCGAGCTGTGCCTGAAAAATAGCTGCGGTGCGCCCGCCTGCGTCACCGGCTGTCCCAACCGGGCCATTGTCTATGAGGAGCGGGAGGAGGTGTGTCCATGAAGCGCTATGTCGTCGTCGGCGGGTCCATCGCCGGCGTGAGCTGCGTGGAGGGCATCCGCAGCCTGGACCGGGACGGGGAGATCACCCTGCTCAGCGCCGAGGCCCAGTCCAACTACGGGCGGCCCCTGATCTCCTACTATCTGGAGGGCAAGACCGATCTGGCGCGTATGAGCTGGCGCGGCCCGGACTTCTACGCGCAAAACCGCGTCCAGGCGCTGCACGGCGTCCGCGCCGCGGACATCGACGCCGCGTCCCACCGGCTCAGCCTGTCGGACGGCAGAACGCTGGACTATGACGCCCTATGCGTCTGCACCGGCTCGCAGCCTTTCACCCCGCCCTTCGAGGGGCTGGAGACCGTGGAACGCCGCTGCAATTTCATGACGCTGGAGGACGCCCTCTGGCTGGAGCGGACCGTCACCCGGCGCAGCCGCGTCCTCATTCTGGGCGCGGGCTTCATCGGGCTGAAGTGCGCCGAGGGGCTGCGGGACCGGGCCGGGTCCGTCACGGTCTGCGACCTGGCCGACCACGCCATGTCCGCCAGTCTGGACGGGGAGAGCGCGGGCTATCTGGAGCGGCATCTGGAGGCCCGGGGCATTCAGCTGCGGCTGGGGGATACGGTGGCGCGGTTTTACGGCAACAGCGCCCGGCTGCGCAGCGGGGAGGTGCTGCCCTTCGACGTGCTGGTGCTGGCCGTGGGCGTCCGACCGGATACGGCGCTCCTGGCCGGAGCGGGGGCGGCGGTGGACCGGGGGATCCTGGTGGACGCGGAGATGCGCACATCCCTGCCGGACATCTGGGCCGCCGGGGACTGCACCGAGTCCCGGGACCTGGTCACCGGAGAGTTGGCGGTGCTGGCCAATCTGCCCAACGCCAGTTTGCAGGGCCGCTGCGCGGGCGTCAACATGGCCGGGGGCGCTGCGCGCTTCGACCGGGGCATCCGCATGAACGCCGTGGGCGTCTGTGGGCTGCACCTGATGAGCGCCGGGACCCGGGACGAGCCGGTGTATACCGAGCGCACGGAGCAAAGCTGCAAAAAACTCTTTGCCAAAGACGGGGTGCTGACCGGCTTCATTCTGGTGGGCGACGTGGCCGGGGCGGGCATCTACACCGCCCTGATCCGGAACCGGACACCCCTGGACGCCATTGACTTTGAAACGATCCAACGCGCCCCCTCCCTGCTCCCCTTCGGGCGGCGGGAGCGGACGCGGATGCTGGGAGGTGCGGTGTGATGCGACTGGACGCCAGAGAACTGGACTTTCGCGCCCTGAACGCGCTGCTGCGGGAGACGCCGGGGGATGTGGAGATCGAACACTGCCTGGGACAGCGCTTCATCGGCGCGGGCATGGAGGGGCGGAGCCTCCGCATCCACGGCGTCCCCGGCAACGCGCTGGGGGCCTACCTCAACGGCGGGGAGATCGAGGTCTTCGGCAACGCCCAGGACGCGGTGGGCGACACGATGAACGCCGGGACGATTCTGGTCCACGGCAGCATCGGGGACACGGCGGGCTACGCCATGCGCGGCGGGAAACTCTATGTCCGGGACGACGCCGGGTACCGGGCGGGCATCCACATGAAGGCCTATCGGGACCAGATCCCGGTCCTGATCATCGGCGGGCGGGCCGGGAGCTTTCTGGGGGAATACCAAGCCGGGGGCGTCATCGTCGTGCTGGGCCTGTACCGGGACCCCCGGCCCATCGTCTCCAACTTCCCCTGCACGGGGATGCACGGGGGCAAGCTGTTTCTGCGCGGGGACTGCCGGGAGATTTTGTTCCCCGTACAGGTGACGGCCCGCCCGGCGACGGCGGAGGACCTGGCGGAGATCGCGCCGAACCTGCGGGAGTTCTGCCAGGTCTTCCACCTGGACTACGCCGCCGTGGCGGACGCGCCTTTCACTCTTGTGACGCCGGACAGCGCCAACCCCTACCGGCAGATGTATGTGCCAAACTGAGGGGGCGGCGGGATGCAAAAGTTTTTGATTTTGGATTTCGGCGGGCAGTACGCCCAGCTCATCGCCCGGCGGGTGCGGGAGTGCGGCGTCTACTGCGAGCTGCGGCCCGGCGGGGTTTCGGCAGCGGAGATCCGCGCCTTCGCGCCCATCGGCATCCTTCTGTCCGGCGGCCCCCACAGCGTCTACGCGCCGGACGCGCCGGATGTGGACCCGGAGCTCTTTTCCCTGGGTCTGCCCGTTCTGGGCATCTGTTACGGCTGCCAGCTGATGGCGCAGAAACTGGGCGGCGCGGTGGTCCCGGCCCGGGCGGACGGGGCGCGGGAATATGGCCGGACGGAGACGGACTTTGACACCGACTGCACCCTGTTCCGGGGCCTGCCGGAGCGGAGCGTCACCTGGATGAGCCACGGGGACTATCTTTCCGCGCTGCCGGAGGGCTTCCGCGCCGTGGCCCGCAGCGCCGCCTGTCCCAGCGCCGCCATCTGCGACGAGGCGCGGGGCTTTTACGGCTTGCAATTTCACCCGGAGGTGCGCCACACGGAGCAGGGCACGGCGCTGCTGCGCCGCTTCCTCTTTGACATCTGCGGTGCTACGGGCGACTGGAGCATAGCCGATTTCCGGACGCGGACCGTGGCGGAGCTGCGGGAGCGAATCGGGGAACGGCGGGTGCTGCTGGCCCTCTCCGGCGGCGTGGACAGCGCCGTGTGCGCCGCGCTGCTGGCCGAGGCCGTGGGAGAGCGGCTGTGCTGCGTCTTCGTGGACCACGGCCTGCTGCGCAAGGGCGAGGGGGACGCGGTGGAGGCGGCCTTTGCGGGCCGGGACCTGCGCTTTGTCCGGGTGGACGCCCGGGGGCGCTTTCTGCGGGCGCTCCAGCGCATCGCCAGTCCGGAGCGGAAGCGGAAGATCATCGGCGCGGAGTTCATCCGCGTCTTCGAGGAGGAGAGCCGGAAGCTGGGGACCGTGGAGGTGCTGGCCCAGGGCACCATCTATCCGGACGTGATCGAGTCCGGCGGCGGGGCCGCTGCGGTCATCAAAAGTCACCACAATGTGGGCGGGCTGCCGGAGCAGCTGCGCTTCCGGGAACTGGTGGAGCCGTTGCGGGCGCTGTTCAAGGACGAGGTGCGGGCCCTGGGCCGGGAACTGGGGCTGCCGGAGGCGCTGGTGGACCGCCAGCCCTTCCCCGGGCCGGGGCTGGCCATTCGGATCATCGGCCCGGTGACGGCGGACAAGCTGGAGACCCTGCGGGAGGCCGACGCCATCTTCCGGGCAGAGCTGGAAGGGGCCGGGCTGCGCCCGGACCAGTATTTCGCGGTGCTGACCAATCTGCGGAGCGTGGGCGTCATGGGCGACGGGCGCAGCTACGACCGGGCCGTGGCCCTGCGGGCGGTGCAGACGGAGGACTTCATGACCGCCGACTGGACGCGTCTGCCCCACGCGCTGCTGGACCGGGTCTCCACCCGCATCGTCAACGAGGTCCCCGGCGTCAACCGGGTGCTGTATGACATCACCTCCAAACCGCCCGCCACCGTGGAGTATGAATAGAGGGATACGATGAAAAAAGCCTATCTCGTTTTGGAAGACGGCCAGGTGTTCGAAGGGCTGCGCTTCGGCGCGGAGGCGGACGGTCTGGGGGAGCTGGTGTTCACCACGGGCATGTGCGGCTATCTCGAGACCCTGACCGACCCCAGCTACGCCGGACAGATCGTGATGCAGACCTTTCCCCTGATCGGCAACTATGGGCTCATCCCGGCGGACTTTGAGGGGGAGAGCCACCTGCGCGGCTATGTGGTGCGGGAGGTCTGCGACAGCCCGTCCAACTTCCGCTCGGAGGGGACGCTGGACGCATATCTGAAGGCGCGGGGCATCCCCGGCCTTTGCGGCGTGGACACCCGCGCTCTGACCAGGCTGGTCCGGGAAAAGGGCGTGATGAACGCCTGCATCTGCGCGCAAGTGCCCGAAAACCTCAGCGTGCTCCGGGCCTACCGGGTGCGCGGCGCCGTGGCGGAGGTGAGCGGCGGCGCGATCTGCCGCTATGCCCCGGAGGGGGCGCTGCGGCACCGGGTGGCGCTGCTGGACTACGGCATGAAGCGGGGCATCCTCCGGGCGCTGATGGCGCGGGGCTGCGAGGTGCTGCGCTTTCCCGCCGACAGCAGCGCCGAGGCGGTGCTGGCCGAAGCGCCGGAGGGGCTGGTGCTCTCCAACGGCCCCGGCGACCCGGCGGAGAACCTGTTTCAAATCGAGCAGCTCCGCAAGCTGCTGGGGCGTCTGCCCCTGTTCGGCATCTGCCTGGGGCACCAGCTCACCGCGCTGGCCGCGGGCGGCACGACCTATAAGCTGAAATTCGGCCACAGGGGGGCAAACCAGCCGGTGCGGGAATGCTTCGGGCCGCGGACCTACATCACCAGCCAGAACCACGGCTACGCCGTACAGGCCGGGGTGCCCGGCGGGCGC
>JAFYIF010000141.1 GCA_017538775.1 Oscillospiraceae bacterium
CAGGCGCTCGCACAGCCGACGCAGGGCCTCGGGGTTCAAGTCCTCTTCCCGCAGCAGCGCGAAGTCACGGCCCGCAAACCGGGCCGCCAGATGCGCAAAGAGCCGGTTTTCCGTCCCCACCAGCCGGTATTTCGTGTCTGCCAGCTCCTGCTTCATCCGCTCCGCCGCCGCCGCCGTCTTCCGCTCCGGGGCGGAGAGCAGCACGCTGAGGGCGTGGTTCTGGGCCGCCACCGCCGCGCAGTAGTCGTAGGCCCGTCGCCCCGCCAGCAGCTCGATGCGCACCCCCTCCCGGAAGGGCTTGCTGGAGATGAGCTTGAGAAGCCCCACGGCCCCGGCGCTTTTCACATGGGTGCCGCAGCAGGCGCAGCAGTCCGCCCCCGGCACCGTGACGATGCGCACGTCCCCCTCCAGCGCCTTCTTGCTGCGGTAGGGCAGGGCCTCCAGCTCCGCCGGGCCGGGGTGACTCACCAGGAAGGGCCGGTCCTCCCAGATGACCGCGTTGGCCGCCCGCTCGACCTCCGGCAGCTCCTCCGGCGGGATGGGGTGGTTGAAGTCGATGACCACGGCTTCCTCCCCCAGGTGGAAGCCCACATTGTCGCAGCCGTAGCGGGCGCAGATCAGGCCGCTGACGATGTGCTCCCCGGAGTGCTGCTGCATGTGATCAAAGCGCCGGGCCCAGTCCAGCTCCCCCTCCACTTCCGCGCCCACCTCCAGCGGCCCGGCGCAGAGGTGCAGCACTTCGTCCCCCCGGCTGCGGGTGTCGGTCACGGCCACGCCGCCCAGGGTCCCCCGGTCCCCGGGCTGGCCGCCGCCCTCGGGGTAAAAGGCCGTCCGGTCCAATGTCACCGCAAAGCCGCCCCGTTCCGGCGCACAGGCCAGGACCCGGGCGGGAAAGCGCCGCAGAAAGGGGTCTTTTTCGTACAATCGTTCCGTCATCATGCCGTCTCCTTCTCTCGGAATGGAATGGGACCATCATAGCACAGTTTCCCGCCGCTGAAAAGAGCCGGAACCGGCGCCCGCTTTTTCGGCTTGACGCGGGGGGCTTTGCATGATATAACCATGATAAACCACGAAAACGGGGGGATGCGGGAATGCTGCAAGCGATCTTGTTTGATCTGGACGGGACCCTGCTGCCGCTGGACCAGGCGGAGTTCACGCGGCGCTATCTGGAAAAGCTGGGCGCTTTCTTTGCCTCTCTGGGCTATGAGCCGGAGGCGCTGTGCGCCGGGGTCTGGAACGCCACGGGCGCGATGGTGGAAAACGACGGGAGCCGGAGCAACGAGGCGGCCTTCTGGGAGCGCTTTTCCGCCGGGCTGCCGGGGCGGGACCCGGCGGCGCTGCGCGCGCAGTTCGAGGACTTTTACGCCACGGCCTTCCGGGAGCTGCGGGCCTTCACGGGCTACAATCCGGCCCTGGGGGCGCTGGTGAAGGGTCTGCGCGCCCGGGGCGTCAAAACCGTCCTGGCCAGCAACCCGGTCTTCCCGATGGCGGTGCAGGAGCAGCGGCTGCGCTGGGCCGGGCTGGACAGCGCGGACTTCGACCTGGTCACCGCATACGAGAATTCCAGCTTCTGCAAGCCCAACATCGCCTATTTCCGGGAGATCACCGACAAACTGGGCCTGGACCCCGGCGCTTGCCTGATGGTGGGCAACGACGCCGGGGAGGACATGGCCGCCGGGGCGCTGGGGATGCGGGTGTTTCTGGTGACGGACCGGCTGCATAACCCCCAGGGGCTGGACATCGCCGCCTTCCCTCACGGCAGCTGGGTGGACTGCGCCATGTACATCGAGCAGCTCCGGCAGGAAGGCTGAACATCATCCCGGCTTTGGAAAGGAGAAAAAACAGATATGGGCGCGATTCGTAATATGCCCACGGCAGGTTTTGTGATCATCGTCATCATCGCCCTGCTCTTTGCGCTGGCGGTGCTGGTGCTGATCTACGTCTTTGCGCGCTACAAGGCGCTGACCGCCCGGGCGGGGGGCGACGCGGAGGGAGGAAGCGGCGGCTTCCGGGGCGCGATCTTGCAGGACTACATCGCCGCCTACCACAAATACGGTTCGGACGTGAACACCCCGGCCATCATCTCGGAGGGCATCGCCCGCCGCCTGAGCGGGCTGCTGCTGTGCGAGCGCTTCCTGAACAACGCGGTCAGCCTCTTCGTGACCCTGGGCCTCTTCGGCACCTTTCTGGGCCTGAGCCTCTCGGTCAGCTCCCTGACGGAGCTGATCGGCTACTCCAACACCAGCGAATGGCTGAGCGTGCTGGACAGCGTGGGCGGCGGATTGATGAGCGCCCTGGGCGGCATGGGCGTGGCCTTCTACACCTCCCTGGCGGGGGCGGCCTGCTCCATCGTGCTGACGGTGCTGCGGACCATCTTCAGCCCCCAGGCCCAGCGGGAGCGGCTGGAGACCCGGCTGGAGCTGTGGCTGGATACGGAGATCGCCCCGGGCCTCTACACCGAGGCGGCGGCGGACGACGCCACGCTGGTCAAGCGGATGATCGGGGCCATGGAGCGCTCCGCCGAGGGCGTGAACAACTCCCTGAAGGACGCGGCCAGCAGCTACATCAACGCGATGCAGACCGCGGCGGGAGCCCTCACCCGCAGCGTCAGCGCCAACCGGGAGGCCATCGAGGCCTTTGACCGGGTGGTGAGCCGCTTCAACGACGGCGTCCACGATTTCAGCGAGGTGGACTACAACCTGCGCGGCAGCGTGGAGCGCATGGACCTGGCGGTGCGCGACCTGGCGGGCGCCATGCGGGAGATCAACCGCCGCATGGGGGTTGACAGCCAATGAGACGGCGGTACATGGGCCGCTCGAGCGGCTACGCCCAGTCGGAGAGCGGCGAGCAGGGCTTCTGGCCCAGCTATGCGGACATGATGAGCGCCGTGGCGCTGATTTTGTTCTTCCTGATGCTTTTGAGCTACATCCAGAATCTCATCACCGGCAACGACCTGCAGAACACCCAGGAGGTGCTGGCGGAGACCCGGGTCAGCCTGGACGAGACCCGCCTGACCCTGTCGGAGACCCGGGAGACCCTGGCCCTGACCCTGCGGGAGGTGGAGGACGCCCAGAGCAGTCTGGACAAGATCACCATCGACCTGGACGAGGCCCGGCTGCTGCTGGCCCAGCGGGAGGAGGAACTGGGGGCCCAGGACGCCCTGCTGGCGGACCAGGAGGCCCTGATCGGGCAGCAGCTGGACTACATGAAGGCCGCCAGTGAGGAACTGCTGGCCATGCGCAGCCAGATGCAGACCATCGCGGTGCTGCGCCTGAGCATCCTGGAACAGATCCGGGACTCCATGGCCCGGGTCATGGGGGACGCCAGCCGGGTCAGCATCGGCAGCAACGGCAACATCATGCTCTCCGAGGGCATTTTCTTCGACACCGGCTCCAGCGAGATCAAAGCCGAGGCCGCCCCCGCCCTGGACCAGCTCATCCGGGTCTTCGCGGCTTTCCTGTCGGAGGAGGAGAACGCCAAATACGTGGACTCCATCGTCATCTCCGGCCACACCGACTCCACCGGCACCGAGGAGCGCAACCGGGTCCTGTCCACGGACCGGGCCAACGCGGTGCTGGGCTATCTGATGGAGCAGGACGGGGGACTGCTGGACGACTACGCCGCCTTCTTCTGCGCGGCGGGCTACGGCCAGACCCGCCCGGTGGCCAGCAACGACACGGACAAGGGCCGGGCCGCCAACCGGCGCATCGAGATCTCCATCATCCTCAAGGACGACACGGTGATGGACATCGTGGAGAGCTATCTGGACATCGAGCTGCCGGAGATCCCCGGCCTGGAGGTGACAGCGGAGACCCCCGCCCCCAGCGCGACGCCGAAGCCCACCACCGCGCCCAGAGCCAGCGCGACGCCGAAGCCCACCACCGCGCCCAGGGCCAGCGCGACGCCCACACCCACGAGCCTGCCCAGGCAGTGAGCGGATATGAAAAAACTGCTGGTGTGTTCCGATTCCCACGGGAACGACGCGGCCCTCCGCGCTGCGGCGGCGCTGGAGAAGCCCGATCTGCTGCTGTTCCTGGGCGACGGAGCGCCGGATCTGGACGCGCTGCGCGCCGCGTTCCCGGCCCTGGATGTGCGCGCCGTGCGCGGCACCTGCGACTGGGCCTCCGCCGCGCCGGAGCTGCGGGTCCTCCAGGTGGAGCAGCTCCGGGTGTTCATGACCCACGGGCACCGATACCGGGTCAAGGATGACCCCGGCCTGATGAATCTGCGCTACGCCGCCCTGGAGCGCGGCGCGGCCCTGGCCCTTTTTGGCCACACCCACTGGCCCAGCCTGGACCGCTGGGAGGGCCTGACGGTCCTGAACCCCGGCGCGATGGAAAACGGCTGCTACGCCACGGTCACGGTGGACGGCGAGACCCTCACGGCGCAGCTGCGAAAGCTGGCGGAGCGCGAATAAGCAATGCATTGCCACGGCCCCCTTCTCAGAAGGGGGCCGTCTTCGCTGCGCGGCAGCCCCTGTATGACGGGTCCCGGTCGGATTTTTGCAGGGAAAAAGCATATTGCCAAAACCGGAACAGCAGGGTATAATACCTGCTATGAGTGCGCCGGGGGCCGGAAGCGCCCTTGACGCGGCTTTGGATACATTATATATTATCGCGTGTACGCCGCGGGCCGGGAGGCGCTTTGCCCCTCCGGCGCTGCATCCCGGGGGCTGCATATTCTCCGGGCGGCGTGCGCCGGAACGGGAACCATTGAACGACTGACCAGCAGAAAAAACGAGACGGTCCGCCGTCTGCGCCGCCTGGGGACGGAGAAGGCCTTCCGGCGGCAGGAGGGGGAATACCTCTGCGACGGGCGCAAGCTGTTGCGCGAGGCGCTGGCCCACGGCGCGTCCCTCGGCACGGTGCTGTGGACCGGGGAGCCGGAGCCGGGGCTGCGGGCCGAGGCCCAGTACGCGGTGCCCCAGGAGCTTCTGGACTATGTGTCCCCGATGAAGCACCCGGCGGAGCTGCTCTTCACCGTGAAGATGCCCCCTCCGGCCCCCGGCGCGGCCGGGCGGACCCTGGTGCTGGAGACCGTGCAGGACCCGGGCAACCTGGGCACCATCCTCCGCACGGCCAACGCCCTGGGCATGGACACGGTGGTGCTCACCGGCGATTGCGCCGACCTCTACCACCCCAAAACCGTCCGGGCCGCCATGGGGGCGCTGTTCCGCCAGCGGGTGCTGGAGCTGGACCGGGCGGCCCTGCCAGACTGGCTGCGTGAGCAGGGTCTGCGGCTGCTGGGCGCGGCCCTGGGGCCGTCGGCCACGGACATCCGGGACCTGGACCTGCGCGGCTGCGCCGTGGCCATCGGCAGCGAGGGCCAGGGCCTGAGCCGGGAGCTGCTGGCGCTCTGCGACGCACAGCTCATCATCCCGATGCGCCCGGGCTGCGAGTCGCTGAACGCGGCGGTGGCGGCGGCCATCGTCATGTGGGAGCTTTCGCGGGACAGCATCGAATGAAAACGCATCGCGCCCCACGGAGGACGCCATTTCAAACACAGGGGGAGGTGCCGCATGGCGGAGCTGGACTACTGGATCTGGTTTTCCGCGCTCCGTCTGCGTCCGGCGGCCCGGCGGGCGCTGCTGGAACGCTACGGCGGGGCCAGGGAGCTGTTTCAGGCCCCGCCGGGCGAGGTGCCCGGCCTGACGGAGCGGGAGCGGGAGGCCCTGGGGCAGCGGGAGCTGAGCCAGGCCGCCGGGATCGTCCGCCGCTGCGCCGAGGAGGGCGTGGACATCCTCACCCTGCATGACCCGGCCTATCCCGAGCGCCTGGCCGCCATCCCCGACGCCCCGCCGGTCCTCTATCTGAAGGGCCATCTCCCGGCGGTGGACCTGGAACCGCTCATCGCCGTGGTGGGGCCGCGGCGCTGGACCCCCTCCGGGGAGAAAATGGCCGTGAAGCTGGCCGGCGGCATCGCCGCCGGCGGCGCCATCGTGGTCACGGGCCTGGCCGCCGGGGTGGACGGCATCGCCGCCCACGCTGCGCTGCGGGCCGGGGGCCGGGTGATCGGCGTGCTGGGCTGCCCCATCAATCAGGTCTACCCCAAACAGCACGCGGCCCTGTATGCGGACGTGGCCGCCACCGGGGCGCTGCTCAGCGAATATCCCCCGGACGCGGTCTGCACTGCGGACTGTTTCCCGGCCCGCAACCGCATCATGGCGGGGCTGAGCCTGGGCGTGCTGGTGGTGGAGGCCCCGGCGCGCAGCGGGGCGCTGATCACCGCCCACCGGGCGCTGGACTACGGCAGAGACGTGTTCGCCGTGCCCGGCAACGCCGACGCCGAAGCCAGCCGGGGCTGTCTCCGGCTGCTGAAGGAGGGGGCTTCCCTGGCGGAGGAGGCCTGGGACGTGCTGGAAGGCTACGCATCCCGCTTCCCGGGCAAGCTGGACCGGGAGACGGCCCGGCGCATCCCCCAGGAACCGCCGCCGGAACCGAAGAATCCGGAACCCCCGGCGGAGATCAAAGCGGGGGAGGACCCGGTCTGGAACGAGCGGACGGTGTTCCGCCTCCGGGAGCGCACCAAGCGCCGGAAGGCGCTGGACGCGGCGGCCCAGACGGCAAAGCTGGAGGAGCTGAGCGCGCAGCAGCTGGCGATCCTGGCCGTGCTGGAGCAGGAACAGATGCACATCGACGACATCGTGGAGCGCAGCGCCCTGCCCGCCGCCACCGTGGCCAGCGAGCTGACCATGCTGCAGATCAAGGGCTGCGTCACCCAGCACCCGGGCAAGCGCTTTTCTCTGAACGTAAAGCGGCCCTAAGGCCCGTTGCAAGCAACAAAGTTGGGAAAGGAATCAGGGCGAACATGGCAAAAGCAAAGACCGAGCTGGTGATCGTGGAATCCCCGGCCAAGGCCAAAACCATTGAAAAATACCTGGGCGGCAGCTACCGGGTCGTGGCAAGTATGGGCCACCTGCGGGACCTGCCGCGCAGCCGCATCGGCGTGGACGTGGAACACGACTTCACGCCGGAATACATCCCCGTCCCGGGGCGGGAGAGCGTCATCGAAGACCTGAGAAAGAGCGCCGACCGGGCCGCCACCGTCTATCTGGCCACCGACCCGGACCGGGAGGGGGAAGCCATCTCCTGGCACCTGAAGGAGCTGCTGGAGATCCCGGACGACAAGGCCCGGCGCGTCACCTTCAACGAGATCACCCGCCGGGTGGTGACGGAGAACATCCAGGCCCCCCGGGAGATCGACATGGACCTGGTGAACGCCCAGCAGGCCCGGCGCGTGCTGGACCGGCTGGTGGGCTACAAGCTCTCCCCGATGCTCTGGCGCAAGCTGGGCCGCCCCCGGCTCAGCGCCGGGCGGGTCCAGTCCGTAGCCACCCGGATCGTCATCGACCGGGAGAACGAGATCCGCGCCTTCCAGCCGGAGGAGTACTGGCATCTGGATGTGACCCTCCGCCGCGCCGAGGGGGAGGGCAGTCTGCTGGCCCGCTACCACGGCACCACGGAGAAGAAGACCGAGCTGCACTCCGAGGACGAGGTGAACGCGGTCCTGGCGGCGGTGGAGGGCAAGCCCTTCCGGGTGGGCGCGGTGAAGCGCGGGGAAAAGCAGCGCCAGCCCTCCGCCCCCTTCATCACCTCCACGCTCCAGCAGGAGGCCAGCCGCCGCCTGGGCATGACCCCGGTGCGGACCATGAGCATCGCCCAGCAGCTCTATGAGGGCGTGGACGTGGACGGCGTGGGCACCGTGGGTCTCATCACCTATATGCGCACCGACTCCCTGCGCATCAGCGACGAGGCGCAGCGCGCCGCCGGGGCCTACATCCAGAGCCACTACGGGCCGGACTATTACCGCGGCCCCCGGAACTACAAGACCAAGGCCGGGGCCCAGGACGCCCATGAGGCCATCCGCCCCAGCAGCGTGGAGCTGAGCCCGGAGACCGTGAAGAAGAATCTGAGCGGGGACCAGTACCGGCTCTACCGCCTGATCTGGGGGCGCTTCATCGCCAGCCAGATGAGCAACGTGATCTACGACAGCGTGGTGATCGACGCCGTCTGCGCCGGGCACGTCTTCCGGGCCAACCACTCGGAGGTGAAGTTCCCCGGCTATACCGCCGTCTACGAGGAAGGGAAAGACGAGGAGAGCAGCGAGATCCGCCGCCCCCTGCCCCGGCTGAGCGAGGGGGAGACCCTGCTGGCGGAGAAGTTCGACCGGGAGCAGCGCTTTACCCAGCCCCCGGCCCGCTACACCGAGGCCACGCTGATCCGGGCCCTGGAGGAAAAGGGCATCGGGCGGCCCTCCACCTACGCCCCCACCATCAGCACCATCACCAGCCGGGAGTATGTGGCCAAGGACGGGCGCTATCTCCGTCCCACTCCACTGGGAGAGACCGTGAACCGGCTGATGCTGGACTATTTCCAGGACATCGTGGACCTGAAATTCACCGCCCGGATGGAGGACAGCCTGGACGAGATCGAGGCCGGGCGCAAGCAGTGGAAAAGCGTGCTGCGGGAGTTTTACGGCGGCTTCGACCGGGAGCTGACGGAGGCGGAGACGGCCCTGGAGGGGGTGCGCATCCGGGTCCCGGACGAGGTGAGCGACGAGGTCTGCGACCTGTGCGGGCGGAGGATGGTGGTGAAGAAGGGGCGCTTCGGGCGCTTCCTGGCCTGTCCGGGCTACCCGGAGTGCACCTTCACCAAGCCCATCGTGGTGGAGATGCCGGGCCGCTGCCCCCGCTGCGGCAGCCGCATCCTCAAGCGCACCAGCCGCAAGGGCTATACCTACTACGCCTGTGAAAAGGGCGCGGACTGCGGCTTCATGACCTGGAACGTGCCGGTGAAGGAGAACTGTCCCTCCTGCGGCAAGACCATGTTCAAGCTCAGCGGCAAGGGGGCGAAAAAGCCCTTCTGCATCAACGAGAACTGCCCGGACTTCCTGCCGGAGGACAAGCGCGGCTACCGCAAAAAGACCCCCAAGCCCGCCGAGGACGCGGAGGGCGCGGAGACGCCCGCTGCCCCGCCCCCGGCGGCGGAGGCCCCGGCCCCGGAAAAGAAGCCCGCGACCCGAAAGCGCGCGGCGAAAAAGCCCGCGGCGCAGCCGCCCGAGGGGGAAGCGCCCACGCCGGAGAAGCAGCCCGC
>JAFYIF010000142.1 GCA_017538775.1 Oscillospiraceae bacterium
CTGCCCTTTTGCAACAACACCGGCCCGGCCTTCCTCCTGGGGGCCGTGGGGCTGGGGGTCTTCGGCTCCGGCGCGGCGGGGGCCCTGCTCTGGGGTTCTCACGCGCTGGCGGCGGTGCTGCTGGGTCTGCTGGGCTCCGTCGGGCACAGCAGAAACACGCCTGTACGTCCAAACGCTTCCCCCGCGCCCCGGCCTTTGTCCGCCGCCCTGCCGGAGAGCGTTCGGGGGGCGGTGACGGCGGCGCTGAACATCTCCGGCTTTGTGGTGTTCTTCTCCGTCCTCACGGCGCTGGCGGAGGACGCCGGGCTGCTGCAACAGTGTGCCGGAGTCCTCAGCCTGCGCCTGGGGCTGGAACTGCACGCGGCCCGGGCGCTGCTCATCGGGCTGCTGGAGCTGGGCAGCTCTGTCGCGGCCATGCAGGGCCTGGCCCCCACGCCGGGCAACCTGGCCCTGGCCGCCTTTCTGCTGGGCTTCGGGTCGGCGTCCGTACACGGGCAGACCCTGGCTGCGCTGGAGGGGACGGACATCAAAGCCTCCCGGCATTTCGCCGGGAGGCTGCTGCACGGGCTGCTGAGCGCGGGGGCGGTGTATTGCGCGGCGGGGTGGATGGGATTCGCGTGATGGGGGTGGTTGAGAAGGTTTTGCAGGTTTTTTCCGGGATATGTGGGGAAAACTATGGAAAACTCTGATAGAATAGCGCAGTTTGTGGGGAACGATGATATGTGGGATACATCCAAAAAAGTTCTTTGTATGCAAGCCGCATACGGGGCACCCGCACACGGGATGTCCACCTCCCTGGCTCCCTTCCGCAGAAGGGAGCTGTCGCCGCAAGGCGACTGAGGGTTCCCCCCGTGGGGCACAACGCCCTCACGGTGATGGACAGGCCGACGGCACCGGGGTGGGGCGGATTCGCCGGAGGGGAATGGGAAACGTGGCGGGTGCAGCGGCGCGCCGGGGACGGCGTTCCCTACAAGCGGAACGCCGAGGACGGCGTTCCCTACCGGTGGGGCGGATTCGCCGGGGTGGGACCTAAGCTTTGGCGGGTGCTGCCGGGGCTGTCGGGGACGCCAGCCCCTACGGTGGGGCGGCTACGGATGCGCCGGAAGTGTTTGCAAAAGACGCAGGGGATGCCGCCGATCATCCGGGGATGACGGGCCTTTTGGGGTGCGTGCGGGTTTGACCGGAGCGGAAGCAACACCGGCGTGCTCTCCCCTTTGATGCACAAAGCAGGGATCGCGCCGCGATGGGCCAGATCCCTGCTTTTCTGCTTCGTCGTCAACCGGCTACTCGTTCCGCTTCCTCAGCGCCCCCCCACCGCCAGGACGCGGATCGCGCCGTCGGCGGTGTAGAGGTCTACGGTCTCGCTGTAGGCCTTGGCCGCGGCGACGCCGGTCATCCAGCGGCCTGTGTCCCGGTTGTAACAGGGCAGGTCCGCCGGAACCGGGCGGGTGAGGCCCTCCAGCATCACTGCGCCGTCGCCCAGCCAGGCGGAGGCGGGAATGTCCTTGTATTCGGTCATCTCCTCCAGCGCCGTGTAGCGCTCCCGGCGCACTTCGGCCCGGACGAACACGCCGTCGGGGGACGAGCCCATGTACTGCACCTTGGCCGTTCTGCCGTTGCCGCAGTCCACGGTGAGGAAGTGCAGTTCCCCCAGCCAGGGGTCGTCGGACATCTCCACCGACAGCCTGGCCAGGCCGTAGTAGACCCCGTCCTGGGAGGCGGTGTTCAGCACGACCAGGTCCACCTCCCCCTGCCCGTTCCGGCGGGCGTAGCTGATCTGGGCGGCGGGGACCGTGCCGGAGAGCTGCTTTCTGTCGATCTTCTTCCCGTGGTCGAAGATCTGGACATAGGGGCTGACCGGGAATTTCCCCATGGTCATGGCCGCCGTGTCCCAGGCCGCGCCGCCGCCGGACTGGCGTTCCAGCCGGAACTGCTTGTTGGGGACGCTGCCCGGGGCCTTCTGGCGCAGGCGCAGCAGTTCCCCGCCCAGGCCCAGGGTGTTCGCCCCGTTCAGCGTCAGGGGCAGCAGCCCGCCGCCGCACAGCAGCCGCACGCCGCCGTCCAGGTCCACCAGGGCCAGGGCGTTCTCCTCCGCCTCCCCGTCGCTGGGCATGGCCCCGGCCACGCGCCCGTCGGCAGCCAGCAGCAGCACCATGGTGTCCCCGGGCCGGAAGCGGCTCAGGCTCTCCCGGGCCGTGGGCAGCACCGTCAGGTACGTGCCGCCCAGCACCTCGATCTCCTCCGGCGCGCTGGGGGAGGGGCTGCAATCCTCATAGTACACCGCCACCCGGGTGTCGCTGACCTGGAGCGTGTTGTCCGAAGGGCGGTACTGGACCACGTCAAAGCGCCGCAGCTCCGACAGGGCGGAGGGGACGCCGTTGCGCCAGACCTGCCAGCCGACCGCGCCGCCGGTCAGGGTGTCCAGGCCCAGCTCGCTGCCGTCGGCGGAGAGGACCACCGCCGCGTCCGGCTGGCCGCCGCTGCCGTTGCGCGCCGCGGGCAGGAAGCTCAGAGCCCGGCCCGCCGCGTCGGTGAGCACGCAGCCGGGCAGCCCTTCAAAGATGCTGCCCTCCACCGGCCAGGCCATGGGGATGCCCTCCGGCTGCGCCTCGGTGACCAGGCCCTCGCGCCCGTTCACCCGCAGCAGCACCGTCTCCTCGCTCAGCGTGCCCAGGGTCTCCAGAAAGCTTTCGCCCTCCCGGGTGCGGGCAAACAGGCAGTTGCGGAACAGCGCCGCCGCCTGGCTGCGGCGGATCGCGTCGTCCCCGCCCAGGGACAGGCCCTCCGAGACCCCGGCGCTCCGGGCCAGGGACAGGTAGCCCTCCGGCCAGTAGGGACCGGCGTCGGCGTCGCTGTAGCCCAGCAGCCGCAGCAGGATGGTGACGGCCTCGCCGTAGGTGATGGACTCATCGGGGCCGAAGCTGCCGTCGGGTCTGCCGTGGACGAAGCGCAGTTCCCCGGCGGCGGCGTAGTTCACATAGGCTGCGGCCCAGTGTTCGCCCCGGACATCCGGGAAGATGGTGCGCCCGGCAAAGCGGGTGGCCTCATCCCGCCGCCCCAGCAGCGCCACGCACATCTTGCAGAACTGCGCCCGGGTCAGCCCCTCCGCCGGGCGGAACAGACCCCGCTCGTCCCCCTGGAGCACCCCCATCAGCCGCAGCAGCTCCGCGCTGCGGGCGGTGTCCGGGTCGGAGATGTCGGGAAAAGAGGCGCCCGTAGGGGGCGGCGTCCTCGACGCCCCAGATACCGGAACGGTCCCCAACAGCAGTGCCAGGGCAAGTAACATCGTGATCCAAATCTTTTTCATCGTCGTCCTCCTCAGTCCGAACCGGCTTATTCCGCCCGCAGCGCCGCCACCGGCGGCAGCCCGGACGCCTTGATCGCCGGATACATCCCGAACAGCAGCCCCAGCGCCACGCTGAAGCCGAAGGCCCCCAGGGTGATGCGCAGGTCCGGCAGCAGCGACAGGCCGTCCAAAATCAGCTTGCCCGCCAGGTGCGTGGCCAGAAAGCCCAGGGCGATGCCCAAAACTCCGCCGATGCCGCAGATCATGGCCGCCTCCACCAGGAATTGCAGGACGATGCTGCCCCGCTCCGCGCCGATGGCCCGGCGGATGCCGATCTCCCGCGTCCGCTCCGTCACCGTCACCAGCATGATGTTCATGATGCCGATGCCGCCCACCAGCAGGCTGATGCCCGCGATGCCGCCCAGTACCAAACTCATCATCCGGGTCTGCTCGTTCTCCTGCTCCTGCCACTCCTGCGTGGAGTAGCAGTCCCCGTAGCCGATCAGCCCGTCCTGGGTCAGGCCGTTCATGTAGTCCCGCAGCAGGGCCATGACCTTGGGCACCGCAGCGGCGTCCCGGGCCTTCACCGTGAACTCCGCCCAGTCCATGCCGGCGTTCAGAAAGCGCCCGGCGGTGTAGGGGAGGATGATCACGTTGTCCAGGGAATAGCTGTTGTCCGGGTCCTTCTCCCGGTAGACCCCCAGTACCGTGAAAGGCACGCCGTCCACGCTCAGGCTCTCGCCCACCGGGTCCGTGTAGTCAAAGAGCACCCGGGCCGCCCGCGCCCCCAGGACGCAGACCTGGTGGTATTCCTCCACATCCAGCTCCGTCAGGTCCCGGCCCGATTCCAGAATGAAGTTGTTGCAGACCGCGTACTGGGCACTGCCCAAAATCACCCGGGGCTGGTCCTCCCACTCCATGGCGGCGGTGTTCTTGACCCCGTAGCGCACGGTGTTCCCGCACTGGATCTCCGGCGTCACGCCCACCACCAGCTCGTCCAGGCTCTGGCAGTAGGCATAGACCTTTTCAAACATGCTCTCGCCGTTATAGAGGCCGCCGTAGCAGCTGATGCGATTGCTGCCCATGGCGGCGTAATAGTCCAGCATCCGTTGATTCTGCCCGCTGACCACCGAGACGATGGTCATCACGGAGGCGATTCCGATGATGATGCCCAGCATGGTCAGAAAGCTGCGGCCCTTCTTGCCCAGAATGGACTTCAGGGCCATTTTGACCGCCTGCGTCAGTTTCACAGCCAATCCACCTCCTGCCGTCGGTCCTCCACGATCTTCCCGTCCCGCAGCCGGACGATGCGCCGGGCGGTGGCGGCGATGGCGTTGTCGTGGGTGATCAGCAGCACGGTGCTGCCCTCCCGGTTGAGCTGGCGGAGGAAGTCCAGCACCTCCAGCCCGGTCCGGGAGTCCAGAGCCCCGGTGGGCTCATCCGCCATCAGGATGGGAGGATGTCCGGCTATGGCCCGGGCAATGGCCACGCGCTGCTGCTGGCCGCCGCTCATCTCCGCCGGGCGGTGTCTGGCCCGGTCCGACAGACCCACCCGCTCCAGGGCCGCCAGCGCCATATCCCGCCGCCGGGACAGGCCCAGGCCCCGGTAGATCAGGGGCAGTTCCACGTTCTCCAGGGCGTTCAGGCCGGGGATCAGGTTGTAGCCCTGGAAGATGAAGCCGATCTTCCGGCTGCGGATGCGGCTGAGCTGGCGGTCGCTCAGCTCGCCCACGTCCCGCCCGGCCAGCAGATAGTCCCCGTAGCTGGGCACGTCCAGGCAGCCCAGCACGTTCATCAGCGTGCTTTTGCCGCTGCCGGAGGCCCCGGCGATGGCCACGAACTCCCCGGCGGCGATGCGCAGACTGACCCCGTCCAGGGCCCGGACCTCACTGGGCAGACCCTCGCCGTAGATCTTGAACACGTCCCGCAATTCGATCAGCATCGGCGCTCACCCGTACAGGTCCGCACGCACCTGGGTCTGGTAGAGCTCCGTGCCCTCCTCCAGCCAGGGGGACAGCAGCTCCACGTTGCTGCTGTCGGAGATGCCGGTCTCCACCAGCACCGGCCAGAAGCCCTCCGGGACGCCGCTCAGCTCCGTCAGCAGTTCCGCTGCGTCCTCCGGGGGCGTGTCGGCGCGGACGAAGACCGCCTTCTGCCGCCCCTCCTCCGTCTCCACATACTTCACGCACTGGACGGGCACCAGCAGGCAGTCCTCGTTCTGGCTGGCGGTGAAGCTGTAGTTCACATAGCTGCCGGGGCGCAGCAGGTCCTCGCTGTTGTCCACGGAGATCACCACCGGGAAGCGGCTGACCCCGTTTTCGTACTGGCCGGAGAGGCTGACGGACTCCACCACGCCATAGGCCAGCTGGCCCCACTGGTCGATCTCCACCTCCATCCCGGTCCGGATGCTGCTGACGCTCATCTCGTCCACCCCGGCGTTGATGACCATGGTGGAGGTGTCCGCGATGCTGACGGCCACATGGCCGGTCTGCACCTCGTCCCCCGGGGCGATGCCCAGCGCCAGCACCGTGCCGTCGATGGGGGCCACGGCGTCCAGGACCGCCAGGTTCTCCTGGGCCTGGGCCACGCCCTGTTGGGCCTCCTCCACCTGGGCGTAGGCCCGGGTGATGGCCTCCTCCAGGTCCCGCAGATAGCTCTGCTCGCTCTCCAGCTGCTCCCGGAGCGACTGGAGCTCCGCCTCCCGCCCCGGGCCCCGGACGGTGCAGACCGTCTGTCCGGCGCGGACGCGGGAATAGTTGTACACGTCCATGGCCTCCACCGTGCCGTCCATCGGCGCGGTGATCCTTACGCTGCGGGAGATCTCCAGCGCGCCGCCCTCATAGGGATAGAGTTCCCCCTCCGCGCCCTCCAGCGTGGCGCCGGCCTCCATCTCCGCGGTCAGGGTGCCGGGGTTCGGCACCTCCAGCAGCACCTCGAAGAGCTTGCTCCCCTCCGGGGAGATGCGCTCGACCAGATGGATCTCCGCCACCGTGCCCGGCAGACGGCTCATCAGCACCGGGACGGAGACCGTGGCGGGCTGGCCCACATAGATCTCCTCTTCATATGTATAGCTGAAATACAGCCGCAGCAGATAGCTGCTGTCGTCCACCAGCGTGGCGAGTACCTCCCCCTCGCTGACCGTGTCCCCGGGGAGCAGCCGCGCCACGTCCGTCAGCAGCCCGTCGAAGCTGGCCGTGGCTGTGGCGCTCCGGGGCTCGGCGCTCAGGCTTTGCAGCTGGGTGTAGACCCGGTTGACCTTCCGGGCCTGGTCGTCCCGGTTCTGCTGCGCCCGGGCCACGCCCTCCCGGGCGTCGTTCAGGGCGTCCTGGGCCGACTTCAGGCGGGCCTCCAGCTCCGGGCTGGCCGATACGAAGAGCCGGTCCCCGGCAGCCACCCGGTCCCCTTCGCTGACGAAGACCTCCAGGATGCTGCCCGCCGCCGGGATGGTGACGCTGGCGGAGTCCCGGGCCACGGCCACGCCGCTGCCCTCCACCCGGCTGGTGATGGCGCCGCGGGTGACGAAGCCCGTCAGGACCTCCGGCGCGGTCTCATCCTCCGCGCCCAGCAGACGGACCAGCCCGTAGGCCCCGCCCCCCAGTGCCGCCGCCGTGAGCAGACCGACCAGAAGCCCTTTCAGGAGCTTTTTCCGCTTCCGGCGTTTGCGCTTGCGCGCTGCCTCGGGCGTGGGCGCGTGTGTCGTTTCCTCCATGTGCGTTCTCCTTCCTCTCCCTTTGGGGCGGGAGCGGCCCTGCCGTATTTGTTCAAACACCGCCCGCCAGGACGCCTACGGCGGCGCTGACGGCGATCCAGACCACCGGGTGCAGCCGCCTGGTCGGTCGGACCA
>JAFYIF010000143.1 GCA_017538775.1 Oscillospiraceae bacterium
ACATCCAGCATTTTGTACGCCTCGTCGACGCTCACCGAGCCATAGCCTTCCTGCCTCGGCGCGGGAGCCGCCAGCGCGGACTCCGGGATCACGTAGCGGATCGGCTCGGGCGTCGGCTCCGGGGTCGGTTCCGGGGTCGGCGCGGGCGTGGGCTCCGGCGTCGGCTCCGGCGTGGGTTCCGGCGTGGGCTCCGGCGTCGTGGCCGGGTTCTGCGCGGTGGAGGGGTTCTGCGTGGGCTCCGGCGTCGGCTCCGGGGTCGGTTCCGGCGTGGGTTCCGGCGTGGGGGCCGGGGTCGGGCTGTCGGTGGGGATGGGGGCCGTGGTGGGGGTCTGCACCGGCCAGGCGATGTCCTCGTCGTGGTAGTGGTAGGTGCTGGCGGCCTCCGGCTGACGGCTCAGCAGATTGCCGTCCTTGTCAAAGACGCTGCGGTAGGTCTGGACCTTGTAACCCAGCTTGACGGTGGGATACTGGGTGTCGTAGAAGTACCAGGTGTTGCTGGTCATCTCCACATAGCTCCCGTCCACGTTGGTGCCGACGATGGACACGGTCATCTTGGAGTTGTCCCCGGAGACGGCGGCCTGGATGCGGATGGGGTAGTCCCGGTTGTTGACGAACTTGAACTCCGGCCCGCCCCAACTCACCGTGGCGTCCAGCCCGGCGGGCAGGTAGCTCACAGGGAAGTAGTGGCAGGTGCGGGAGGTGATGCGCAGGTTGGCGTAGAGGGCGCAGTTATACAGTGTGGAGCTGACCTGGCAGATGCCGCCGCCGTACTCCTGGACCACTTCGCCGCCGGAATAGGCGCTGGCGAGCATGTAGCCGTTCTCCGCTGTGCGCTGGCCCAGGGTGGGGTTGTAGGAGAACTCCTGCCCCGGCAGCAGCACCACGCCGCTGATGCTGTTGCAGGCCTTTTTCACGTTGTTGATGCGGTTGGCGGTGCTGCCCAGCAGGGAGGTGGAGACGGTGCTGAGGGTGTCGCGGAAGAGCATGGAATCCAGCATGGAGGCGGTGATGTCCGGCTCCGTGGTCACCAGGGGGATCTCCACGGTCTCCCCGTAGGCGGCCGCGTCCCAGAGCGCCTGGGCTTCCTCCAGGTCGAAGCTGAGCCCCAGGGACTCGTCGGTGATCTCGCCGGACTGCGGGTCATAGGAAGCGTTCTCCGGGGCCACATAGAGGGAATCGTAGAGGGCCTGGAGGTCCAGCTCGGTGCTGGGCTTGATCTCTGCGGTGTAGGTGAGGGTGCCGTACTCCCGCTTTTCAAAGGCGTCGATGAGCATCTGGGCCACGGCCTCGGTGTCGATCTCGATGCTGTCCGCGCCCTTGACCAGGGTGATGCTCTCCTCGCCGACGCTGGTGTCGTTGTCCAGCAGGCGCAGCCGCACCTCCCGGGCCGCGTTCTGGACTTTGGCGCGGATGGCGTCGCCGTCCACGGAGCGGGTGGCGTTGCTCTCCAGCGCCATGCCCTGCATGGAGCAGCGGAGATAGGTCAGGGCGTTCTGGATGCTGCTGCCGCCCTTGCAGGCGTCATAGGCGGTCAGGGCGATCTGGCTCACCGGCGTGGCGGAGCAGACCTCGTCCTCCCGGACGGTCAGCACATAGTCGGCGGGCATCTCGACGCTGACGACGCTCTCGTCCCCGCCCAGGCCGTAGCCGTTCTCGCTGAGCCTGGCGGAGACCTCGCTGAGGCTCAGGCCGCCGATGTCCATGCCGTCCATGGTGACGCCGGGGAAGACGGTCTCCACGCGGCTGACGTAGCCCACGCCGAGGACCGCGCCCGCCAGCGCCGCCACCACAAGGACCAGCACGGCGACTGCGGCGATGATCAGGCCCTTCTTCCGCTTGCCCTTCTTTTTCTGGGGCGGCTGCTTCGGCGGCTGGCTGCCGCCCGCGTTCTGCCGCTGGGCCGGACGGGACTGGCCCGGGGCCGCCGGGGAGCTGAAGCGGATGGTGGGGTCTCCCCGCAAGATGGGTTCATTCCCGGTGGGACGCTGCTGCGGCTGCCGGGCCACGTTCTGCAGGGGCTGCCGGGCCGCGGGCTGCTGGGGCTGCCGCGCCGCGGGC
>JAFYIF010000144.1 GCA_017538775.1 Oscillospiraceae bacterium
CCAATCGCAACCGCCGTCTCCACATCCCCCACCAAGCGCCGCTTTTTTCCAAATTCAACAGAATCTCATCTTGCTTTTCCCCCCCGAATTTGCTATAATTCCTATTTGAAAATCAGATCAGGAGGAACTGCTTTATGTCCATACGACTCCTGCCCGGTGTACACGCGCCGCACCGGAAGCATACGGCGGATATGGCGCCGGTACGGATGCCCGTGCCCGCCGTGGTGCGGATACCTCTGTCGATGAACATTGGCCGCCCGGCCACGCCCACGGTGAAGCTGATGACGAAGGTCCAGGTGGGCCAGAAGATCGCCGAGGCCGGGGGCCTGCTGGGCGCGCCCATCCACTCCAGCGTCTCCGGCACCCTGAAAAAGATCGAGGACACCACGCTCTTCCACGGCGGCAGCTGCAAGGTGCTGGTGATCGAGACCGACGGGGCGCAGACCCGCTGGGAGGGGCTGACGCCCCCGGAGCTGAGCGACTTCGACAGCTTCATTACCGCCGTGCGGGAAAGCGGCGTGGTGGGCCTGGGCGGGGCCACCTTTCCCACCAGCGTCAAGCTGAACGTGGACCCGGACAAGGTGGAGTACATCTGCATCAACGGCGCGGAGTGTGAGCCCTACATCACCGCCGACACCCGCACGATGCTGGACGACGGCGAGACGCTCAGCGCGGGCATCGACCTGCTGCGCCGCTTCTATCCCAAAGCGCAGATTCTGGTGGGCATCGAGGACAACAAGCCCAAGAGCATCGCCCACCTGAAAAAGCTGAACGCGGGCAAGGAGCGCGTGGAGGTTCGCGCCCTCCCGGCCCTGTACCCCCAGGGCGGCGAGAAGGTGCTGATCCACAACCTGACGGGCCGGGTGGTCCCGGCGGGCAAGCTGCCCATCGACATCGGCTGCATCGTCCTGAACACCACCACCCTCAAGACCATCGCCGAGTACGTCCAGACCGGGATGCCCCTGGTGGAGCGCTATGTCACCGTGGACGGCAGCGCCGTGAAGCACCCGATGAACGTGATCGCCCCCATCGGGGCCTCCATCCGGGACGTGGTGGAATTCACCGGCGGCTTCTCCGAGGAGCCGAAGAAGATCCTGATGGGCGGCCCGATGATGGGCATCAGCGTCCCCAGCGCCGACGAGTGCGTCGCCAAGGGCACCGGCTCCATCCTCTGCTTCGCGGAAAAGGACGCGGTGCTGCCGGAGCCGACGCAGTGCATCAAGTGCGGCCGCTGCGTCAACCACTGCCCGCTGCGCCTCAGCCCCGCCGACATCGAGACGGCCTTCCGCCTGAACAAGCCGGAGGACCTGGAGGCATTGCGGGTGGACCTCTGCATGGAGTGCGGCTGCTGCGCCTACATCTGCCCGGCCCGCCGCCCGCTGGTCCAGGTGAACAAGCTGGCCAAGCTCGAGCTGAGAAAGTACAGCGACAAAAAGAAGGCCGAGGCCGCGGCCAAGGCGAAAAAGGAAGCAGAAAAGAAGGGGGAAGCGCAACATGGATAATCTGATCGTATCCGTCTCCCCGCACATCCGCGCCAAGGACACCACCGCCACCATCATGCGGGACGTGCTGATCGCCCTGCTGCCCGCCGTGGTCGCCAGCGTCGTCTTTTTCGGCGCCCGGGCGCTGCTGGTGGAGGCCTTCTGCGTGGCGGCCTGCGTGGGGCTGGAATGGCTGTTCCAGTGGGGCATGAAGCGTCCCATCACCGTGGCCGACTGCTCCGCCGCCGTCACGGGTCTGCTGCTGGCGCTGAATCTGCCGGTGGGCATCCCCCTGTGGATGGCCCTGGTGGGCTGCGCCGTGGCGATCATCGTCGTGAAGCAGCTCTTCGGCGGCCTGGGCCACAACTTCGCCAACCCCGCCATCACCGGACGCATCGTCATGTTCCTGGCCTTTTCCTCCGTCATGGCCGCCTGGGTCTCCCCGAACCTGGTGGACGCGGTCAGCTCCGCCACCCCCCTGGCCGGGCTGAAACAGGGCGCCCTGAACGGCTACACCCCGCTCCAGCTCTTCCTGGGCGCGGTGCCCGGCTGTCTGGGTGAGACCAGCGCCCTGGCCCTGCTGCTGGGCGGCGTCTATCTGCTGGCCCGGCGGGTCATCACCTGGCACACGCCCGTCTGCTTCATCGCCACCGTGTTCGTCTGGGCCCTGCTGAAAGGCGGCTTCGACTACGCCCTGGCGGAGATTTTGGCCGGCGGCCTGTTCCTCGGCGCAATCTTCATGGCGACGGACTACGCCACCACCCCCAGCACATCCTGGGGCCGGGTGATCTTCGGCGTGGGCTGCGGCCTCATCACCTGCATCATCCGCATGTACGGCAACTATCCGGAGGGCGTCAGCTTCTCCATCCTGCTGATGAACACCCTGACCCCCTACATCAGCCTCTGGACCCGCCGCAAACCCCTGGGAGGTGAGACGAAATGAGCAAGACCAGTTCCGTGAAAACCGACTTTGTGCTGCCCATCGCCGTCCTGACCCTCATCTGTCTGGTCTGCGCGGCCCTGCTGGGCTACTTCAACTCCCTCACGGGCCCCATTATCGCCCAGACTGTGGCGGCGGAGGAAGCCCGGGCACGCCAGGAGGTGCTCCCGGAGGCCGACAGCTTCACCGAGCTGGACCTGGATCTGCCGGACACCTTTGAAGACGGCACGAAGAACTATGTCACCCGGGTCTACGCCGCCGACAACGGCGCGGGCTACGTCTTCATGGTCACCGGCAACGGCTACGGCGGCAAGGGCACCATGAAGCTGGTGGTGAGCCTCAGCCCCGAGGGCGCGGTGCTGAAGACCGTGACCCAGTCCCATTCGGAGACCGCCGGCATGGGCTCCAAGACCGCCGACGAGCCCTACCGCAGCCAGTGGGAGGGCGTCACCGCCGAGACCATCGACACGGTGGACGCCGTCAGCGGCGCGACCATCTCCAGTACCCACTATCTCAACTCCATGCGTTCGGTCTTCGAAGCCTTCGCGTGGATCACCCGGTGAAAGGAGGGGCGGAACAATGGGTAAGCTGCAAACCCTGACCAACGGCATCATCAAGGAGAACCCGGTGCTGGTGCTGGTGCTGGGCACCTGTCCCACGCTGGCCGTCTCCACCCAGGCCGGCAACGCCTTCGGCATGGGCGTGGCGGCCACGGCGGTGCTGCTGGGCAGCAACATCGTCATCTCGCTGCTGCGCAACGTCATCAGCGAAAAGGTCCGCATCCCCTGCTACATCGTCACCATCGCCACCTTCGTCACCCTGGTGCAGATGGTCCTGAACGCCTACGCCTACGACATCTACAAGGCCCTGGGCATCTATCTGCCCCTGATCGTCGTCAACTGCATCATCCTGGGCCGGGCGGAGGCCTTCGCCAACAAGCATTCCGTGCTGGACTCCACGCTGGACGCCATCGGCATGGGCCTCGGCTTTACGCTGACCCTGTTCGTCATGGCCTCCATCCGGGAGATCTTCGGCAACGGCACCTGGTACGGCCTGGAGATCCCGGTCCTCAAGGACAACCACATCTCCATCCTGACCATGGCCCCCGGCGGTTTCTTCGTCTTCGGCTGCCTGATCGCCGCCGTGAACAAGTGGGGCAAGCACAAGCCGAAAAAGAAGGACTTCGACAGCGGCTGCGAGGGCTGCCCCATGGCCTCCGCCTGCGGCGGCGACAAGTCCCAGTGTGAGAAAGAGGGGGTGCAGGCATGAGCGTCAAAGCCCTGGCGGCCATCATCCTGACCGCTGTCTTCATCAACAACTATGTGCTCCAGCAGTTCCTGGGCATCTGCCCCTTCCTGGGGGTCAGCAAGAAGTTTGACTCCGCCTTCGGCATGAGCCTGGCCGTCATCTTCGTCATGCTGCTGGCCACCGCCGTCACCTATCCCATCCAGTATTACGTCCTGGACCGGAACGACCTGGGCTATATGCAGACCATCGTCTTCATCCTGGTCATCGCGGCCCTGGTGCAGCTGGTGGAGATCGTGCTGAAAAAGCACGTCCCCGGCCTCCACGCCTCCCTGGGCGTCTACCTGCCCCTGATCACCACCAACTGCGCGGTGCTGGGCGTCTGCATCGCCAACGTGGACAACTACATGGAGGCCGCCGCCTTCGGCACGGGCTACGTCAACGCCCTGGCCAACGCCTTCGGTTCCGGCGTGGGCTTCCTGATGGCCATGCTGCTGTTCTCCGGCATCCGCGCCCGCATCGAGGACAACGACGCGCCCCCGGCCTTCAAGGGGATGCCCATCACCCTGATTTCCGCCGCGATCCTGTCCGTGGCCTTCTTCGGCTTCGCCGGGGTCATTGAGAATATCTTCGGGTAAGGAGGGAGCACGAACATGAGTCCGATCATCACCGCCATCGCGGTCGTCGCCGGCATCGGCGTGGTCTGCGCCGTGCTGCTCTCCCTGGCCAGCAAGCTCATGGCCGTCCAGGTGGACGAGCGCATCCCCAAGGTGCGGGAGTGCCTGCCCGGCGCCAACTGCGGCGGCTGCGGCTATCCCGGCTGCGACGGCTACGCCGCCGCCATCGTGGAGGACGAGACCGTCCCCATCAACCTCTGCGCCCCCGGCGGTCCCGCCGCCGCCGCGGCCATCGGAAAGATCCTGGACCGGGAGGCCGGGGCCATCGTCCCCCAGAGCGCCTTCGTCCACTGCCGGGGCGACTGCACCGTCACGGGCCGGAAGGACGATTTCCGGGGCGAGAAGACCTGCGCCGCCGCCAAGCTCCTGTTCTCCGGCGACAAGAAATGCGCCTACGGCTGCCTGGGCTACGGCGACTGCGAGCGCGCCTGTCCCGAGGGCGCCATCCGCGTGGTGGACACCCTTGCCCGGGTCGATCCCGCCAAGTGCATCGCCTGCGGCATCTGCGTCCGCACCTGCCCCCAGCACGTCATCTCCATCCGGGCGGAAAGCACCCCCGTGGTGGTCAAATGCTCCAACCACTACAAGGGCCGCAACGTGGTCATCGAAAAGTGCGCCGCCGGCTGCTACGGCTGCTCGGTCTGCGCCATCAAGTGCCCCCAGAAGGCCATCACGATGGTGGACGACCTCCCCGTCATCGACCCGGAAAAATGCGTCGGCTGCCAGACCTGCGTCAAGGTCTGCCCGGCCAAATGCATCCTGCCGCGCAAGCCGCAGGAGTGATATGAACCGAAAAAAGCGCCTGTCCGGTTTCGTCCGGACAGGCGCTTTTCACAGATGCAGGAGCATCAGGCCTTGTGGTCGATATACCCCTTCGCGCAGAGCAGCTCCGCCAGCTCCACGCCGCCGCCGGCGGCGCCCAGCAGGGTGTTGTGGCTCAGGCCGACGAACTTATAGTCGTACTGGCTGTCCTCGCGCAGACGGCCCAGGGAGACGGCCATGCCGCCCTCCAGGTCCCGGTCGAGGCGGGTCTGGGGCCGGTTGTCCTCGGTGAAGTAGTTCAAGAACTGCTTCGGGGCGGTGGGCAGGTTCAGCGCGTGGGTCTCCCCGGCGTAATTGTTCCAGCGCTCCAAAATCTGCTCCTTCGTGGGCTTGTTGGCAAAGCGGACGAAGACGCAGGCCAGGTGGCCGTTGCTGACCGGGACGCGGATGCACTGGGCGGTGAAGCGGGGGGCCTCGGCGGTCTGAATGACGCCGTCTTCCACGCTGCCCCAGACCTTCAGCGGCTCGCGCTCGCTCTTCTCCTCCTCGCCGCCGATGTAGGGGATCACGTTGTCCACCATCTCCGGCCAGGTCTCAAAGGTCTTGCCCGCCCCGGAAATGGCCTGATAGGTGCAGACCAGCACGTCCTCGATGCCGAAGTCCCGCAGGGGGGTCAGGGCGGGGACGTAGCTCATGATGGAGCAGTTGCTCTTGACCGCGATGAAGCCGCGCTTCGTGCCCAGGCGGCGGCGCTGGTCGTCGATGACCGCGACGTGCTCCGGATTGACCTCCGGGATGACCATGGGCACGTCCGGAGTCCAGCGGTTGGCGGAGTTGTTGGAGACTACCGGGCACTCCAGCCGGGCGTAGGCCTCCTCCAGCGCCAGGATCTCGTCCTTCGGCATATCCACCGCGCAGAAGACGAAGTCCACGGCCCGGGCGACGGCGGCCTTGTCCGCGTCCGCGTCCTGGATGACCATGTCCCGGTACTTCTCCGGGAAGGGGCGGTCGATGGCCCAGCGCTTCCCGGCGGCCTCGCCGTAGGTCTTGCCCGCGCTGCGGCTGCTGGCGGCAATGGCGCTCAGCTCGAACCAGGGGTGGTTTTCGATCAGGGAGACGAAGCGCTGGCCCACCATACCGGTGCAGCCGATGACGCCGACTTTGTACTTTTCCATAATGCTTCCTTTCTGAATGCCGCCCCGGGGCGAATTGCCGGTTTCCGGTGACATTTCTCTTGCGCCCGGGCCGAATTTCCGATATAATAAGTGAAATGCTTGCGCTGCCGGATGATATTTTACGAATTATAGCACGCCCGATTTGGAGCGTCAACTGGAGAATGTTATGAAACGAACCGTTACTTTGCTGCTGACTGCTGTGATATTGCTCTTTGCCGCCTCCCATCTGACGGCCTCCGCCATGGGACAGCAGTACTATGTCAACGAGGGCTACGCCCTCTCCGGGGCCCTGGGCGAAGCCTACGCCGTGGACGGGAACGGGAGCGTCGGAAAACTGGGTTCCGGCTGGCTCTACGCCCTCACCGGAGACGGACTCCGCCAGGTGGACGCCCGGGAGTACAACGGCGGCGGCGGCCTGGTCTCCCTGGGGGGCACCGTCCGCATCCTCTCCACCCGGGTCCGGGTGGGCATCTCCTTCAAGTTCGGCGGGGACAGCACCGTGTACAGCGTCACGCTCCAGAACGTGCAGGGCCGCGGCTTCTCCTTCGGCTATTTCAGCGGGGGCCGGATCTTCGTCCCCTACCGGGACACCGACGGCGCGCAGGTCACCACGGACCGGACCTCCATCACCCTGAAACCGCTGGGGGCCACGGAGATCGGCGTCTATGTGGACGGCAGCAACAAGCCCCTCTTCACCGCCGCTTTCAGCGGGGCCAACGACTACCTGGCCATCCACCCCCTGCCCGCCTGGTCGGGCCAGGTGACCCGGACAAGCTACAACGGCCATGTCTACTGCGGCGACTTCGGCGTGGCCGACTTGGGCAACGAGAAGCTGACCGTCATCAACATCCTGGACATTGAGCGCTACACCGTGGGCGTGGTGGCCGCCGAGATGAGCTCCGCCTTCCCGCTGGAGGCCCTGAAAGCCCAGGCGGTCTGCGCCAGAAGCTACGCCATGTATCATATGCTCTACAGCACCTCCTATTACGGCCAGGGCTTCGACCTGAGCAACGACACCAACAGCCAGGCCTATCTGGGGGACACGGAGAACTCCCTGGTGAACACTGCGGTCTCCACCACGGCCAACCAGTACCTCAGCTACAACGGCAGCGTGGCCAACGCCATGTACGCCGCCGCCGACGGGGGCATGACCCTGAACAGCGAAAACGTCACCGGCACCTATGTGCCCTACCTCCGGGGCGTCTACGACCCCTATGAGGGCGCGGTCTGGAACAAGGGGGCCTACGGCCACCGGCTGGGCATGAGCCAGTGGGGGGCCTGGGCCATGGCCGAGCGCTACGGGAAAAACTACAAGGACATTCTGGGCTTTTATTACACCGGCGCGGGCCTGAGCTACGGCGCGCTGGGCTGATGGGACCGTGCAAATGAAGACTTCCGATTTCTATTATGAACTCCCCCCGGAGCTGATCGCGCAGACCCCCCTCCAGCGCCGGGACGCCTCCCGGCTGCTGGTGCTCAGCCGCGCCGACGGCCACACGGAACACCGGATGTTCCGGGACCTGCCGGACTATCTGCGTCCGGGGGACTGCCTGGTGATGAACGACTCCCGGGTCCTGCCCGCCCGTCTGCTGGGGCGGCGGTTGCCCGGCGGCGGCGCGAGCGAAGTGCTGCTGCTCCGGGATCTGGGGGACGACCGCTGGGAGTGCCTGGTCCGCCCCGGAAAAAAGCTGCGCCCCGGGGCCGTAGTGGACTTCGGCGAGGGGGCGCTGCGGGCCACGGTGGAGGCGGAGCTGGACGACGGCAAGCGCCTGGTGCGCTTTCAGTATGCGGGCATCTTCCTGGAGGTGCTGGAGCGCCTGGGCGAGATGCCCCTGCCCCCCTACATCAAAGAAAAGCTGGCCGACCGGGAGCGCTACCAGACCGTCTACTCCCGGGCCCCCGGCTCCGCCGCCGCGCCCACGGCGGGGCTGCACTTCACAAACGAGCTGCTGGATGAGATCGCGGCCCGGGGCGTCCGCCTCTGTTATCTGACCCTCCACGTGGGCCTCGGCACCTTCCGCCCGGTGAAGGAGGAAAACGTGCTGGACCACACGATGCACGCCGAGTTCTGCATGATCCCGGAGGAGACCGCAAGAGTCGTCAACGAGACCCGGCGCGGCGGTGGCCGCGTCGTGGCCGTGGGTACGACCAGTTGCCGGACCCTGGAGAGCTTCGCCCGGGCCGACGGCACACTGGAGGCGAAAAGCGGCTGGACCGACATCTTCATCTACCCCGGCTACCGCTTCCAGTGCATCGACGCCCTGGTGACCAACTTCCACCTGCCGGAGAGCACCCTGATCATGCTGGTCTCCGCCCTGGCGGGCAGGGAACAGGTCCTGAACGCCTACCGGGAGGCCGTGGAGCGGCGGTATCGGTTTTTCTCCTTTGGGGATGCGATGCTGATCGTTTAACCGTTGCGGGAAAGAGGCATTCTATCATGCTGCAACCGAAACTGATTCAGGTGGAGCCGGTTTTTCCAATGAAGCTGCGGCTGGCATACGAAACCGGCGAGGTGAAGCTGTTTGACGTGACCCCCTATGCCACAGGCCCCTGGTATGGGGAACTGCTGGACGAGACTGTTTTCGGACGGTTCAGCTTTTGCCGGGCGGGACGGGAATCGAATGGAACCACGGACAGGACATCGCGCCCCATGAGCTGTATGAAAACAGCGTGGCGCAGACGGAAGCCTGAACTGCGCAAGAAGCAAGGAAAAGGAGATGGATGCAATGACGCAGATTTCGGTTTCGGAATTGAAGGCCAACGCGGGGAAGTATGTTTCCATGGTTGGCACAAAGTCGGATAAGGTTGAGGCAGCCAGGGCACTGTTCGGACTGCTCCATGCATCCATTGATCCCGACGAGGAGCGGGAGGAACGTCTGTACGGGCTATGCTGGAAAGTTTGTGATTTGGGCGGATATCCTGAGAGAATGACATGAAAGACCAAAAAACCAACGTCATGCGCCTGTTGGACCAAAAGCGCATCCCCTACACCCCCCACGCCTACCCCCACGGCGACGGGCCGGTGGACGGGCCCACGGTGGCGGCGCTGCTGGGGCAGGACCCGGCGCGGGTGTTCAAGACCCTGGTGACCGTGGGGGCCAAAGGCCGCTATTACGTTTTCGACATCCCGGTGCTGCGGGAGCTGGACCTGAAAAAGGCCGCCCGGGCGGTGGGGGAGAAGTCCGTCGCCATGCTGCGCCTCAGCCAGCTCACGCCCCTGACCGGCTACGTCCGGGGCGGCTGCAGCCCCATCGGCATGAAAAAGCAGTTCCCCACGGTCCTGGATCGGAGCGCGCTGGAGCATGAGACCATCTGCGTCAGCGCCGGAAAGATCGGCGCCCAGGTGGAGCTGGCCCCCGGCGCGCTGCTGGCGCTGGTGGGGGGCAAGGCGGCGGAACTGACTGTACAGGAGTAAAACGACACTATGCAAGACAGCATCATCATACGCGGCGCAAGACAGAACAACCTGAAAAACATCGACCTGCGCATCCCCCGGGACAAACTGGTGGTGATGACAGGTCTCAGCGGCAGCGGCAAATCCTCCCTGGCTTTTGACACGATCTACGCGGAGGGCCAGCGCCGCTATGTGGAGAGCCTGTCCTCCTACGCCCGGCAGTTCCTGGGCCAGATGGACAAGCCGGACGTGGACAGCATCGACGGCCTGTCCCCGGCCATCTCCATCGACCAGAAGACCACCAGCCGCAACCCCCGCTCCACCGTGGGCACGGTGACGGAGATCTACGACTATCTCCGGCTGCTCTGGGCCAGGGTGGGGGTGCCCCACTGCCCCAACTGCGGCAAGGAGATTCGCCAGCAGACCGTGGACCAGATCGTGGACCAGGTGCTGGCCCTGCCCGCCGGGGCGAAGCTCCAGATTTTGGCCCCGGTGGTGCGGGGGAAGAAGGGTGAGCACCAGAAGATCCTGGAGGACGCCCGGAAAGCGGGCTACGTCCGCGCCCGGGTGGATGGCACGGTGTACGAGCTCTCCGAGGACATCGCCCTGGAAAAGCGCAAAAAGCACAGCATCGAGGTGGTGGTGGACCGCCTGGTGATCAAGCCGGACCTGAACCGCCGCCTGACCGACGCGGTGGAGACCGCCGCGAAGCTGGGCGGGGGCCTGGTGAACGTCATCGTCCGGGACGGGGAAGGGGAGCGGGAGCTGCGCTTTTCCCAGAACTACGCCTGCGACGACTGCGGCATCTCCATCGAGGAGCTGACCCCGCGCCTCTTTTCCTTCAACAACCCCTTCGGGGCCTGTCCGGTGTGCAGCGGCCTGGGCATCCAGCGCCGCATCGACCCGGAGCTGGTGATCCCCGACCGCAGCCGCTCCCTGGCCCAGGGGGCCGTGAACGCCATGGGCTGGAACAACGCGAAAGAGGAGAGCGTCGCCCATATGTATTATACCGCCCTGGGGGAGCGCTACGGCTTCACGCTGGACACCCCGGTGGCGGACTTCTCCCCGGAGGCGCTGGACGCCCTGCTCTACGGCACGAAGGGGGAGAAACTGCTGATCCGCTACGCCCGCCGGAACGGCCAGGGTGTCATGTCCCAGCCCTTTGAGGGCATCGTCCGCAACCTGGAGCGCCGCTACAGCGAGACCCAGAGCCAGTGGTCCCGGGACGAGCTGGAACAGTGCATGAGCGAGGCCCCCTGTCCCCAGTGCCAGGGCCGCCGCCTGAAAAAAGAGGCCCTGGCGGTCACGGTGGGGGGCATGGACATCATGTCCTACACCGACCTGTCCGTGGAGGAGGCCCTGGTCCACCTGGACCGGCTGGAGCTGACGGGCCAGAGGCGCATCATCGCCGCCCAGATTTTGAAAGAGATCCGCTCCCGCCTGGACTTCCTCCGCAGCGTGGGCCTGCAATACCTGAGCCTCTCCCGGGCCTCCGGCAGCCTCTCCGGCGGCGAGTCCCAGCGCATCCGCCTGGCGACCCAGATCGGCAGCAGTCTGATGGGCGTCCTCTACATCCTGGACGAGCCCTCCATCGGGCTGCACCAGCGGGACAACGCCCGGCTGATCGAGACCCTGAAACGCCTTCGGGACCTGGGCAACAGCCTGATCGTGGTGGAGCACGACACGGACACCATGTACGCCGCGGACCACATCATCGACATCGGCCCCGGCGCGGGGGTCCACGGCGGGGAGCTGGTGGGGCAGGGGAGCGTGGAAGACATCTGCGCCTCCCCCCGCAGCATCACCGGCGACTATCTCAGCGGCCGGAAACGCATCCCGGTCCCGGCCCGCCGCCGCCCCCTGACGGGCAAGTGTCTGCGCATCCGGGGGGCGCGGGAGAACAACCTGAAGAACATCGACGTGGACATCCCCCTGGGGGTCTTCACCTGCGTCACCGGGGTCTCCGGCAGCGGGAAGTCCAGTCTCATCAACGAGATCTTTTATAAGACCCTGGCCAGCCGCCTGAACCGGGCCAGGACCCGGCCCGGACTGTGCGACGGCGTGGAGGGTCTGGACCAGGTGGACAAGATCATCGCCATCGACCAAAGCCCCATCGGGCGCACCCCCCGCTCCAACCCTGCCACCTACACCGGGGTGTTCAGCCTGATCCGGGACCTGTTCTCCGAGACCCAGGAGGCCCGGGTCCGGGGCTACGGGCCGGGGCGCTTCTCCTTCAACGTCCGGGGCGGCCGCTGCGAGGCCTGCTCCGGCGACGGGCTGCTGAAGATCGAGATGCACTTCCTCCCGGATGTCTACGTCCCCTGCGAGGTCTGCAAGGGTGCCCGCTACAACCGGGAGACGCTG
This sequence comes from Oscillospiraceae bacterium, assembly GCA_017538775.1. Taxonomy (GTDB): domain Bacteria; phylum Bacillota; class Clostridia; order Oscillospirales; family Oscillospiraceae; genus RGIG7114. The sequence continues at coordinate 12,039 of JAFYIF010000144.1, forward strand.
GAAGTGCGCTACAAGGGCAAAAACATCGCCGAAGTCCTGGACATGACGGTGGAGGAGGCCCTGCGCTTCTTTGAAAACCTCCCCCGCATCCGGGAGAAGATCCAGACCCTCTCCGACGTGGGCCTGGGTTATATCAAGCTGGGCCAGAGTTCCACCAGCCTCTCCGGGGGCGAGGCCCAGCGGGTCAAGCTGGCCACGGAGCTGAGCCGCCGCAGCACGGGCCGTACGGTCTATGTGCTGGACGAGCCCACCACGGGCCTGCACATGGCGGATGTCCACCGCCTGATCGAGGTGCTGGACAAGCTGACCGACACCGGCAACACCGTGGTGGTGATCGAGCACAACCTGGACGTGATCAAGTGCGCCGACCACCTCATCGACCTGGGCCCCGAGGGAGGCGACAAGGGCGGGCAGCTGGTGTTCACCGGCACGCCGGAGGCCTGCGCCCGCTGTCCGGAGAGCGCCACAGGGGAGTTTCTGGCGAAGGTTTTGAAGAGTTGAGGACGCAGATGGAGACAAAAGAGCGGACGGAACTCTCCGGCACGGTCGGCGAGCTCGTCTTCACCAACGAGGAAAACGGATATACGGTGCTGCGGCTGGAAACAAAGGGGGGCGAGACCGTCACGGTCACCGGCTGTCTGCCCTTCGCCGCGCCGGGGGAGCGGCTGACGCTCTACGGGAGCTATGTCCAGCACGGGAGCTACGGCCAGCAGTTCCAGGCGGAGTACGCGGAGCGGAAGCTGCCCGTGGGGGCGGAGGCGATCTACGAATACCTGGCCAGCCGCGCCGTGAAGGGCGTGGGCCCGGCCACCGCCTCCGTCATCGTCTCCGCCTTCGGGGCGCAGGCGCTGGAGGTCATGGAGCGCGAGCCGGAAAAGCTGGCGGAGCTGCGGGGCATCAGCCTGAAAAAAGCCCGGGAGATCAGCGAGTCCCTGCACCGGCAGCTGGGGCTGCGGCACCTGATGGAGTTCCTCAGCGCCCACGGCATCCAGCCCAAATTCGCCATGCGGCTCTACCGCTCCTACGGCGAC
>JAFYIF010000145.1 GCA_017538775.1 Oscillospiraceae bacterium
ATGAAGAATTGTGGTGTCGCTGCGCGACGGATTTTGAATTCATCCCGCGGGGGATAGCGGAAATTGGTTGACATTTGTCCTACAGTGTGCTATCTTGAGCGTGGGAGTTAAACAAATGTTTACCAACGGGGGTGGTTCTATGAAGTTATCGCTGTCCAACATGGAGTGGAAGCTGATGAACCGGCTTTGGGACGACGCGCCGCTGACCTTGATGGAGCTGACGCGAGCACTCGAGCCGGAGACCGGCTGGTCGAAGCACACGGTGATCACGATGCTGGGGCGGCTGGAGGCCAAGGGCGCGGTGCGCTGGGAGCAGGCGGGCCGGGCGCGGCGGTATTCCCCCGCCGTCTCCAGGGACGAGGCCCGGCGGGAGGAGACCGCCAGCTTTCTGGACCGGGTCTACGGCGGGCGGCTGGGCCTGATGATGAGCGCGCTGGCGGACGACCACGCGCTGACGCGGGAGGACATCGACGAACTCTCCGCGATCCTGCGAAGGGCGGGTGAGGGGAAATGAAGGACCTGCTCATCCCATCCTCAGCCCTGATCCTGGCGATTTTGCTGATCCGCCTGCTGTTCCGCCGGGCCATCTCCCGCCGGGTGCAGTACGCGCTCTGGTTTCTGGTGCTGCTGCGGCTGCTGGTCCCGGTGAATCTGCCCGCCGTGGCGCCCAGCGTGCTGAGCGCGGCCCGGCCGGTGCAGAAGACGGTGGAGACCGTCGCGGAGCTGCCCCTTCACCTGCTTCCCTACGCCGCGTATCCTGTGGCGGATGACACGGCATCCGAGCTGCCCGGCACGGCGCCGACGGAGCAGAAGGACGGCTACGAGGTGCTTTTCGACACGCATGTGGTGGACGCGGACGGCGAGGCCGTCGTGTTCTACCGTCCGCGCATCCAGCCCGCCCAGGTGCTGAACGCCATCTGGTATGTCGGCATGGCGGGCATGGCCCTCTGGCTGCTGGCGGCGAATCTGCGCTTTGGCCGGAAGCTCCGGCGCACGCGGGTCCCGCTGAACGGCGCGGGGAGCCGCCTCCCCGTCTACCTCTGCGACGACATCCCCTCCCCCTGCCTGTTTGGGCTGTTCCGGCCCGCGATCTATGTCACCAGCGCGGCGGCGCGGGAGCCGGAGCGGCTGCGCTATGTCCTGGCCCACGAGGAGACCCACGCCCGGCATCTGGACATGCTCTGGTCGCTGCTGCGCATGGTCTGTCTGGCGGTCTGGTGGTTCGACCCGCTGGTGTGGCTGGCGGCGCACTGTGCCCGGCAGGACTGCGAGCTGGCCTGTGACGAGGGCACGCTGGCCCGGCTGGGCGAGGGGGAGCGCCTGGCCTACGGCGAGACCCTGCTGGCGCTGATCCCCCGGCGGGGCGGAGGGGCAATGCTGGCCGCCACGACGATGACCGCGGGCAAGCGGCAGATGAAAGACCGGATCCAGCGCATCGCGGAGCATCGCCGTCCCATCGTTCTGGCACTGGTGCTCGCCCTGGCGCTGACGGGGGCGGCCTGCGCCGTGACCTTCACCGGGGCGGCGAACGGTGCCGACGCCGGTGAGTCCCCCGCTTCCGCCCCGACGGACGCCGCGTCCGCCTCCGATCTGCGTGCGGGGGAACGGGCGCTGAGCGGCGCGGAGCTGGAGTATTTCAATGAGCGCTTCTTCAATCAGCCTGTGCTGATCGACGGCAGTTGGGAGTCCAACCTGCACAACCAGTTCCTGAACCAGTACTACGATTCCCCGGAGGACATCGACCTTTTTGCCCTGTTTTACTGCGGCACAGGAACCGGGTTTTTCCCCCTGTCCGACGCGGAGTTCGCCCTGGTCGGCACCGATGTCTGCCCCACGGACAAGCTGCCCGTTTCGGAGATGGACGCGGCGTTTTATGCCAACACCGGGCTGCACCTCAGCGAAACGCGGCAGGTCGGGCTGGACAGATTTGCCTATCTCCCGGAATACGACGCTTATTACCACACCCACGGCGACACGAACTACATGGGTGTGACGATCCGCGCCGGGGCGAGAGCGGGCGACACCGTGCGCCTCTGGCGGGACAACGGCGATTGGGATTGCGTTACCCTGCGGGAGACCTCCGAGGGCTGGCACTTCCTATCCAACCGTCCGTCGGAGAAGCCGATGATCCCGACGCCGCTGCCGGAGGGCGAACCCTGGGCGGTGATTTCGCTGGACGCCATCGAACCCAGCGAGCTGCCGCCGGTCACGCTGGCCGCGCCGGAGCAGTTCCCCGAACGTCTCGGCGGCTGGCTGGCAAACGACGCCGGCGTGGTCGTGCGCCTCCTTGTCGCGCAGGACGGGACGACTTGCGCCGCCGTGGAGGAGGGCTATGAAAACGGCGTCACCACGGCGCGGCGCTTTTTCACCTTTCCCGCCGACGCGAAGAACCCCAACGTGAGGGGCTTCCGCGACCTGTTCGGCTATGACCGGGGCCTGATCGTCCTCTATGACGGGGAGATCGCCCGCAACACCTACGGCAAACGCTGCGCTTACTATGTCTTTTCCGAAGACGGCACGCCGACGCAGCTGGCCGAGATCCCCTGCTTCGGGGACCTGCCCGATGGAATCGACCTGGACGGCGACGGGAAAAACGAGCTGGTCTCCGCCGG
>JAFYIF010000146.1 GCA_017538775.1 Oscillospiraceae bacterium
ATCTTCCTCCGGGGCCTGAGCGCCTATTGCCGGGACTGCGCCCCGCCGCCGGGCACGGTGGTCATGGGCTTCGGCGGCCTGCGGGACGCAAAGATCGAAGAGGCGGCCCGCCGCCTGCACGCGGCCTGGGGCTGAGCCTCACCAGATCCCCGGCAGCACCTTGTATTTCACCCGCTCCCGATACTCCGCATAGCCCGGCAGCCCGTCGCACAGCACCCGTTCCTCATTGTCCATGCGCTTGCCGATGATCGGCAGATAGGCCAGCATCACGGCCAGGGAGGGCAGGGAGCCCAGCACCAGCGGCATGGCCAGGAACAGCAGCAGCGTGGCGGCGTACATCGGGTGCCGCACCAGCCCATACAGCCCGCTGTCGATGAGCCGCTGTCCCTCCTGCACCTCCACGGTCCGGGAGAGATATTCGTTCTCCCGCAGCACCTCCGCGTAGAGCAGATAGCCCAGCAGAAACACCCCGGCGGCGGCATAGCGCAGCCAGTCCGGCAGGGGCAGCCAGCCGAAGCGGAAGTTCAGCCCGGCCAGCACGAAAGCCGCCAGGAACATCAGAGCGCTCCAGGCCAGCACCCGCCGCTGCTCCGGCTCCGGCTCCCGGGCGTTCAGCCGCCGCCGCAGCAGCTCCGGCCTGTGTCCAAGCAGCACCAGCCCGGCGGGCAGCATCGGCCCGAACAAAACCGCCAGCAGCAGCCAGCCGCCCGGATAGCGGAGCGTCCCCGCCGGGAGAAACAGCAGCAGCCCCACCAGCAAAAGCCCCAGCAGATATTTTGTGATCGCCTGGAAAAACAGCTTCCAGTCCATGGAAAAGCCCCCTTTTTGCTCATTTCTGCCCTCAGCATAGCATGGCCCGGACAGGCTTGCAAGACCTTCCAATCCAAGCTTGTCAGAACGCGCACTGTGTGATATAATACCCGGAAACCAACAGAGACGTGAGGCGGATATGCGAATCCTGGGAATCGACCCCGGCGTGGCTACGGTGGGCTTCGGGCTGCTGGACGCGGAGGGCGGCGCGCTGCGCTATGTGAGCTGCGGGGCCATTCACACCCCGGCCCACACGCCCCTGAGCGCCCGGCTGGACCAGATCTACAGCGATCTGGAGGAACTGATCGGGGCCTTCCGGCCCGATGTCCTCAGCATCGAGGAACTTTTTTTCAAAAACAACATCACCACGGGCATCCCGGTGGCCCAGGGGCGAGGCGTGATTTTGCTCTGCGCCCACCGCCACGGCATCCCGATCTATGAGTACAAACCGGCCCAGGTGAAGCAGTCCGTGGTGGGCTACGGCAAGGCGGACAAGCGGCAGGTCATCGACATGGTGCGCCGCATCCTGAACATGCCCTCGCCCCCCCGCCCGGACGACGCGGCGGACGCGGTGGCCGTGGCCATCTGCCATGCGCGCAGCGCCACCAGTCTGCTGGCGCGGCAGGGAGGAGACAGCGGATGTTCTATTATATAAATGGTACGGTGGAGGAACTGCTGCCCAATCTGGCGGTGCTGGACTGCGGCGGCGTGGGCTTCCAGCTCAACGCCTCCGCCAACACCCTCTCCCAGCTGAAAAAGGGCGAGCGGGCAAAGCTCTACACCTACGTCCACATCCGGGAGGATCTCTTCGAGATCTACGGCTTTTCCGGCCTGAACGAAAAGCGATTGTTCGAGCAGCTTCTGGGCGTCTCCGGCGTGGGTCCCCGGGCGGCGCTGAGCATCCTCTCCACCGGCAGCCCGGAGTCCCTGGTGCTGGCCATCGTCTCCGGGGACGAGAAGGCCCTGACGGCGGCGGCGGGCGTGGGGAAGAAGATCGCCCAGCGGGTGATATTGGAACTCAAAGACAAAATGGCCCGGGAGACCGAGCGCATCAGCTTCTCCGGCGCGCCCAGTCCCGCCCCGGTCTCCGGGGACGGCAAGCGCCGGGACGCCGCCGCGGCCCTGGCCGTGCTGGGCTACAGCAGCGCCGAGATCGCCGGGGCGCTGAAGGGCGTCGATCTGGAGGCCCTGAGCCTGGAGGACGCCATCCGGGCGGCGCTGAAACAGATGATGAAGTGAGGAGCAGCCCATGAGCATCAGTTTTTCCGACGAGGGCTTCGAGCCCAACCTGACCAGCAGCGCCAGCCTGCCGGAGGATGCGGGGGAGGGCTCCCTGCGGCCCCGGACCCTGGCGGAGTATGTGGGCCAGGAGCGGGCGAAGAACAACCTGCGGGTGTTCATCGAGGCCGCCCGGCTCCGGGGGGAGCCGCTGGACCATGTGCTGCTCTCCGGCCCCCCGGGCCTGGGCAAGACCACCCTGGCCGCCATCATCGCCAACGAGATGGGGGTCAACATGCGCATCACCTCCGGCCCCACCATCGAAAAGGCCGGGGACCTGGCCGCGCTGCTGACCAACCTCCGGGAGAACGACATCCTCTTCGTGGACGAGATCCACCGCCTGAACCGCCAGGTGGAGGAGATCTTGTACCCCGCCATGGAGGATTACGCCATCGATATCATCATCGGCAAAGGCCCTTCCGCCAACTCCATCCGCCTGGATCTGCCCAAATTCACCCTGATCGGCGCCACCACCCGTTCCGGCCAGCTCAGCGCGCCCCTGCGGGACCGCTTCGGCGTGGTGCTGCGGCTGGAACTTTATACGCCGGCGGAATTGCAGCGCATCGTCGCCCGGAGCGCGGGCATCCTGGGCGTGGGCGTGGAACCGGCGGGGGCGGCGGAGATCGCCCGCCGCAGCCGGGGCACCCCCCGCATCGCCAACCGCCTGCTGCGCCGGGTGCGGGACTTCGCCCAGGTGCGGGGCGACGGGGTCATCACCCGGGCCCTGGCGGACGAGGCGCTGACGCGCCTGGAGGTGGACCAGCTGGGCCTGGACGCCCTGGACCGCCGGATGCTCCGCTGCATCATCGAGTTCTATCAGGGCGGCCCGGTGGGGCTGGACACCCTGGCCGCCACCATCAACGAGGAGGCCGTGACCCTGGAGGATGTCTACGAGCCCTACCTGCTCCAGCAGGGCTTCCTGACCCGCACGCCCAGGGGCCGCTGCGTCACCCGGCGGGCCTATGAACACCTGGGCATCCCCTTCGCGGGCCAGACCAGTCTGGAGCTGTGAGCCGAGGGACTTCCGGGTTCGTTTTGATTTTAACTATTTTTTCTCTTGACATTCATGTATGACGTGGATATAATGCAAAAAAGAGAGATTGGAGATTGTTTTCTTGACCGACTATTCCGCGCTGACTGACGATGCGCTGCTCCAACGCGCCCGGGACGGGGACGAGCAGGCCGGCGACGCGCTGATTTTGCGCTACGGCAAGGTGGTCCGAAGCTGTATGCGCCCCTATTTTCTGGCGGGCGGCGACAGCGAGGACCTGTTGCAGGAGGGCATGATCGGTTTGCTCTCCGCCATGCGGGAGTATGACCCCCGGGGCGGCGCGTCCTTCCAGACCTACGCCGCGCTGTGCATCCGCCGCCGCATCATCAGCGCCGCAAAATCCGCTTCCCGCCTCAAACACTCCCCCCTGAACGATTGCATTTCCTTGGAAGAAGTCCTCTCCGATGAAAAGCAAAGCCTTTCCCGCCGGACGGGGCAGCGGTTCGACCGCTCCCCCGAGGATCAGGTGCTTGCCAGAGAACACGAAACCGACGTGCTTTCCGCCTATGTGCGGTATTTGTCCGAGTTTGAAACCGAGATCCTGGAGCATTTTTTGAGCGGAGAATCCTATCAGTCCATCGCGGCCCACTGCGGCTGCTCCCGGAAATCGGTGGACAACGCCGTGCAGCGCATCCGAAAGAAGCTGGCGCGACACCTTTCCCCAGGCGACTTCAGCTGACAGGCTGACGCAAATATAATTACGCCCCAAAGGCAAGATCAAAAGAGAGGATCCAGACATGTACCAAGACAAGACCTTAGTTTGCAAAGAGTGTGGCAAGGAGTTCGTCTTCACCGCCGGTGAGCAGGAGTTCTACGCGGAGCGCGGCTTCCAGAATGAGCCCCAGCGCTGCAAGTCCTGCCGCGACGCCCGCAAGGCTGCCGCCCGCGGCCCCCGGGAGTTCTTCACTGCCACCTGCGCTGCCTGCGGCGGAGAGGCCAGAGTGCCCTTCCAGCCCAGAGACGACCGTCCCGTGTACTGCAGCGATTGCTTTGCAAAGATGAAGGAAGCCCAGTAATTCTGCGGCACAGACTTGCAAAGAAAAATCCGGCCCGTTGCGCCGGGTTTTTCTTTGTTGACCGAGATAGGAGGAATTCCATATGTTTCAGGTTGCGAAAGACACGATCATTGCCGAAGTGATGATGAACGCCCCCGAGTCCGCCCCCATGTTCCAGGCCATCGGGATGCACTGCCTGGGCTGCGCCATGGCCACGGGTGAGACCGTCGAGCAGGCCTGCCTGGTCCACGGCGTGGACCCGGACGCCTTCCTGGAGAAGCTGAACAGCTTCCTGGCGGCGGGGAAGAACTGACAGCAGACTGTCGTCCGCTGTCATTGCGAACCAGTCCGCAGACCGGTGTGGCAATCTCCCGGTTCTCCTGTCATTGCGAACCGGTCCGCAGACTGGTGTGGCAATCGCTCAGTTCACCTGTCATTGCGAACCAGTGCCGCAGCACTGGTGTGGCAATCCCCCGGTCCGACGCAGCCGCTCCGACCTGCGCCCATGCGTCGTCGGTCCGGCAGTTGCGGAGACCCGGGGGGATTGCCACGTCGCTGCGCTCCTCGCAATGACAGCTTTCTTTTTTGGAGTGTTCTATGAGCATACAACTATCGCCGCGTCTGCGGCGCATCGCCGACTATGTGCCCCGGGGCGGCACCGTGGTGGACGTGGGCACCGATCACGCCTACATTCCCATCTGGCTGCTGCAAGAAGGCGTTTCCGAGCGCGCCTACGCCACCGACATCCGCCCCGGCCCCCTGGAGCGGGCCAGGGCGGACGCGCAGCGCCACGGCGTGGCCGACCGTCTGACGCTTTGGCTCTGCGACGGGCTGGCCCTCTGCCCGCCGGAGGCCGTGGACACGGTGATCCTGGCCGGGATGGGCGGGGAGACCATGCGCGGCATCCTGGAGCGCGCCCCCTGGGCCCTGGAGAAGCGGCTGATCTTGCAGCCCCAGACCAAGCTGCCGGAGCTGCGCCGCTGGCTGGGGGAGCGGGGCCTGGCGGTGCTGGACGCAGCCCTGGCGGACGACGCCGGGCGCATCTATCTGATCTGGCTGCTGGGCGCGGGGCAGCCGGAGCCGGAGCCGGCGGTGGACAGGGCCTTGCTGCGCAAACGGGACCCGCTGCTGCGCCCCTGGCTGGCTGAGCGCATCAAACGCGCCGGAAAGGAGCTGCGCGGCCTGGCTTCCGCCCAGTCGCCGGACGAGACGGCACTGGCGGCCCGGCGGCGGGAGCTGGAAGCGCTGAATCGGATCTATCGGGAGGTATCGCTATGGTAACGGTGGGGGACATCTGCGGCTACATGGACACGGTCGCGCCCTTCTATATGCAATTCGACTTTGACAACATCGGCCTGATGCTGGGGGACCCGGCCCGGCCCGTCACCCGGGTCCTGACCGCTCTGGACGCCACGGAGGCGGTGGTCGCGGAGGCCATGCGCTGGGGCGCGGAGCTGATCGTCACGCATCACCCGCTGATCTTCCACCCCCTCCGGCGCCTGAGCGCCGACGAACCCCAGGGGAAAAAGCTGATGGACCTGATCCGGGCGGACATCAGCGTGCTGAGCTTCCACACGAATCTGGACGCGGCGGAGGGCGGCGTGAACGACGTGCTGATGCACGCCCTGGGCGCGGAGGTCACCGGACTGCTGGCCCCCCACGGGGCGCACCCGGACGGCACGCCCTACGGCGTCGCCCGCCTGGGGGAGCTGCCGGAGCCGATGGACTTTCCGGAGTTCCTGCGCCGCACCAAATCCGCCCTGCGCTGCAAGGGTCTGCGCTATGTGGGGGACCGCCCGGTCCGCCGCCTGGCCGTCTGCGGCGGCAGCGGCGGCGG
>JAFYIF010000147.1 GCA_017538775.1 Oscillospiraceae bacterium
CCGGAAGAAACCCACCGCGTCCGTGTCCGCGAAGGCTGTGGCGATGACCTTCTGCCGCTGGCCCAGCTGCTCCAGGGCCCGCAGCCGGTCCCGGACCGCCGCCGCCGCCTCAAAGCGCAAGTCCTCTGCAGCCGCTTCCATCTGCGCTTTCAGCCCGGCTTTCAGCTCCGCGGTCCGTCCGGAGAGGATCAGCACGGCCTGGTCCACGGCGGCGCGGTACTCCGCCGGGTCCGCCTCGGCCCGGCACCAGCCGACGCAGGCCCCCAGGTGGTATTGCAGACAGGGCCGCTCCCGCCCGATGTCCCGGGGGAAACGGCGGGAGCAGGAGGGCAGCTGCAGGGCCTTGCGCAGGGCCGTCAGGATGTCGAAGGTGGCGCTCCGCCCCCCGAAGGGGCCGAAATAGCGGGCCCCGTCGTCCTTCACCCGGTTCACCACGGAAAAGCGCGGGTAGGCCTCCCGCAGGTCCAGCCGGACGAAGGGATAGCCCTTGTCGTCTTTCAGCAGGATGTTATAGTGGGGCTGGTGCCGCTTGATCAGGGCGTTTTCCAGCATCAGGGCCTCGAACTCGGAGTTGACCACCACCACCTCGAAGTCCGCCACCTTTTCCACCATGGCCGCCACCTTGGGCAGATGCTCCCCGTGGAAATAGCTGCTGACCCGGTTTTTCAGGCGCTTGGCCTTGCCCACATAGAGGATCTCCCCCGCCGCGTCGTGCATCAGATAGACGCCGGGCAGCAGCGGGAGCTGGTTGGCTTTTTTCAGCAGAGCTTCCAGATCCGCCATAAGAAGCTGCCCCCTTTCCCGGCGCGCCGGGGGATGAAAATGGGACGTGTAGTGTGCCTACACGTCCCGATGGATCGGACGAGATCGCCGTGCGCGCTCATGCCCCAAAATTGCTGTCCACCAGCTTGGCCAGGGAGTCCACCGCCTGCTGCTCATCGTCGCCGTCGGCATAGAGCGTGATCGGCGTACCGCAGACGATACCGAGGGACAGGACGCCCAGCAGACTCTTGGCGTTGACCTTGCGGTTCTCCTTCTCCACCCAGATGCTGCAGCCGAAGTCGTTGGCCCGCTGGATGAAAAAGGTCGCGGGTCTGGCATAGAGACCCACCGGATTTCGGATGACGATTTGTCGGACAACCATGATCTACCCCTACCCTTCCATAGGAATTACGCAGACATCATACCAAAACTTTTTCTTTCCGTCAATTGTTTTTTGTGTTTTGTCCGGTTTTCCCGGGGAATTCCGCCGCCTTATTTCAGCTCCACGACGGTGACGCCGGTCTCCCCTTCGCCGTAGACGCCCAGGCGGTAGGATTTGACCAGCCGGTTCTTTTTCAGCATGGCCTGGACCGCCGTGCGCAGGGCGCCGGTGCCCTTGCCGTGGATGATCGTGACCTGTTTCAGTTTCGCCATCACCGCCGCGTCGATGTAGCGCTCCGCGGCCAGCACCGCCTCGTCGCTCATCATGCCCCGCAGGTCGATCTCCGGGGAGAGGGAGGCGCTGCGCAGTGCGGCGCTGGGGCGGCTGACCGTGGGCTTGCGTTCGGCGGCGGACTCGTTCAGCAGCAGCACCTCGTCCTGCTTGGCGTTCACCTTCAAAATGCCCGCCTGGAGCAGCAGGCTGCCGTCCGGGGCGGCGGAGATGACCGTGGCGGTGACGCCCATGGACTTGATGCGCACCGTGTCCCCGGCCTTGGCCGGACGGGCGCTGCGCTGCTCCGGCTGGGGCAGACCGTGGGCGGTGGCCTCCGCCAGGCGCTCGTCGGCCTCGTTCATGTTCCGGCGCAGGGCGGCCCGCAGCTCGTTGACCTCCCGGTGGTCCTCGGTTTTGGCCTCCAGCTTGCGGATGCGGTCCAGCTCGTCGAAGACCGCCTCCGCCTGACGGCGGGCGTCGTCCAGGATGCGCTGGGCCTCCCGCCGGGCCTTTTCGTCCGCCTTCTCGTAGCGGACCTCCAGCTCCGCCCGGAGCTGGGCGGCGCGTTTCGCGTTTTCCTCCGCCTCCCGGCGTTTTTTGGCTTCCTCCAGCCGGTCCCGCTCCAGCAGCTGGCGCTGGTATTCCAGCTTCTCCAGCACCTCTTCCATGCTGGCGCTGGCCGTGCCCACGCGGCTTTTTGCATCCTCGATGATGTCCTCCGGCAGCCCCAGGCGGCGGGAGATGGCGAAGGCGTTGGACTTGCCGGGGATGCCGATCAGCAGCCGGTAGGTGGGGCGGAGGGTCTCCACGTCGAACTCGCAGCAGGCGTTCTGCACGCCCTTCTGCGTCGTGGCGTAGACCTTCAGCTCCGCGTAATGGGTGGTGGCGGCCACACAGGCGCCCATGGCCCGCGCGCGCTCGATGATGGCGATGGCCAGGGCCGCGCCCTCGGTGGGGTCCGTGCCCGCCCCCAGCTCGTCGAAGAGCAGCAGGGTCCCCTCCCCACATTCGGCCAGAATCTCCACGATGTTGGTCATGTGGGCGGAGAAGGTGGAGAGGTTTTGCTCGATGCTCTGCTCGTCGCCGATGTCGGCCAGCACCTTGCGGTAGAGCGGCACGCAGCTCCCGTCGGCGGCCGGGATGTGCAGCCCGCAGAGGGCCATGACGCTGAGCAGACCCATGGTCTTGATGCTCACGGTCTTGCCGCCGGTGTTGGGGCCGGTGATCACCAGGCTGTCATAGTCGCCCCCCAGCACCACGTCGATGGGCACGGCGCTGCCCTTCGGCAGCAGCGGATGCCTGGCCCGGCGCAGCCGCAGCTCCCCGCCGCTCACTTCCGGTTCGTCCCCGTCCATGTTGTAGCTCAGTTTCGCCTTGGCGAAGATGACATCCAGCTCCGTCAGGATGGAAAAATCCCGCTCGATGCTCTCCCGGAAGGAGGCGCACTCGGCGCTGAGCTCGGCCAGGATGCGCTCGATCTCCAGCTTCTCCTTGGCCCGCAGCTCCCGGATGTCGTTGTTGGCCTTCACCGCCGCCATGGGCTCGATGAACACCGTGGCCCCGGAGGCGGACACGTCGTGGACCAGGCCGGGCACCGCAGCGCGCTGCTCCGACTTCACCGGCACCACGAAGCGGTCCGAGCGAGTGGTGATGATGGGCTCCTGCAGGGCCTTGGCGTAGCTGGGGGAGCTGATGATCTTTTGCAGCGCCTCCCGCACACGGGCCGAGGCCACCCGCAGCTTCCGGCGGATGTCCGCCAGGTCGCCGCTGGCCGTGTCCGCCAGCTCGTCCTCCCCCAGGATGGAGGTGCTGATCTTCTCCTCCAGATAGCGGTTGGGGCTGAGGCCGCGGAAATAGACCCCCAGCTCGCTCCGGCCGCTCTCGTCCCCCTCGCCGTAGGCCCGGACCGTCCGGGCGCACTGGAGGGTGGAGGCGATCTGCAGCAGCTCCCGGGTGTTCAGGACGCCGCCCATGTCCGCCCGCGCCAGGGGTCCGCGCACGTCCCGGACGCCGGAAAAGCCCGGCGCACCCCGCAGCACCATCATGGCCTTGGCCGCGCTGGTCTCCCCCAGGCGCTTTCGCACCTCGTATTCCATCTCCGCCGGGCGGATGGCGCGGCAGGCCGCTTTTGCCGCCTCGCCGCTGGCCTGCTGGGCCAGCAGCTCCAGCACCGCCGGAAGCTCCAGCGTCTGGAGCGATTTTTCATATCTGTCCATGCTAAGTACCCTTTGTTTCCTCGATTGCCCTGCCGGTGCGCGTCACCAGCTTCCAGTAGTCCAGCGCGCCGAAGCTCCGCTCCAGCTGCGCGGTCAGATAGGCCTCCGCCAGCTTTGCCAGCTGCCGCTCCGTCTCCGGGGCGGCGCGGAATGAAAAGATGCGCTTTGGCTCGGCGTCCATCAGCGCCCGCAGCGCCGCCAGGGTATCCCGGCTCACCGGGACGGAGACGCCCGCGGTCCCGGGCGGGCAGCCCCGGCAGTGGAGGACGCCGCCGCGCAGGGAAAACAGCGCCTCCTCCGGCTCTTTGCCGCAGACCGCGCAGGAGTCCAGCCCCGGCCGGAAGCCGGCCAGGGCCAGCAGCCGCAGCTCGAAGCCCGCTTTGACGTGCTCCGGCGTCCACTTCCCCGTCCCAGGGCGTAGAGGCTGTTCAGGCCCAGTTGCAGCAGGGCCGGGTCCGGCTCGTCCATGTCGCTGACCGTCTCCAGCAGCTCCGCGAAATAGCTGCCCAGGGCCAGCAGCCCCAGGTCGGCGCGCAGGGGCAGAAACTGCTCCAGCGTCCGGGCCTCGTTCAGGCTCCAGCGGCCCGCGTTGCCGAACAGGGTCATCTCACTGTAACAGAGCTGCTGGGCCGCCGCCCCGAAGCGGCTGCCCTTGCGCAGCGCCCCTCTGGCCCGGACGCTCAGCTTGCCCTCCGTCGGGGTCAGCACCGTGAGCATCTTGTCCGCTTCCTTGAAGCGCACCTCGCGCAGCACCAGCGCCTTTGTCGTCAGATACATCGTCTCACATCTCCGCCTCCGCCGCCCCGGGCGGGGGCTGCCGCTTCGTCTCTCCGGGTTTTGTCTCCCGCGCTGCCTCGCCGGACTGCTGTGCCCGGTAGCGCAGATAGTCCCGCGGGTCCCCGGTCTCCTGAAACACCTGCCATAGCTGTGCGTCCTTCATGTCCCTGCGCCCCGTCCTTCCCTCTCGCCTGCGGGGATGCGCCCCCACAGCAATCAGTATGGACCCGCCGGGGTGGGATATGAAAGGGAAATGCTGTCAGCCCTTCGCGCCGCCGTAGCCGAAGTTTTTCAGCATCGCGTCGCTGTCCCGCCAGTTCTCCTTCACCTTCACCCAGGTGCGCAGGAAGACCTTCGTGCCCATGAAGCGCTCGATGTCCCGGCGGGCGGCCTCGCCGATCGTCTTCAGCATCGCGCCGTTTTTGCCGATGATGATGCCCTTGTGGCTGGATTTTTCGCAGTAGATGGTCACGTCCAGGTCGATGACGCCGTTCTCCCGCTCGGAAAAGCGCGTCACCTCCACCGCTGTGCCGTGGGGGATCTCCCGGTCCAGGCAGCGCAGCAGCTTCTCCCGCACCAGCTCGGCGCAGACCTGGCGGTCCGGCTGGTCCGTGTCCACCCCCTCCGGGAAATAGGCCGGGCCGGGGACGGCGTAGCGCTCCATCAGCCGCAGCAGCTCCTCCGTGCCGTCCCGCTTTTGGGCGGAGACGGGCAGGATCTCGGCGAAGTCGAAAGCTTTGGCATAGACCGCCATGACCGCCAGCAGCGTCTCCTTCTCCACCGTGTCAATTTTATTGATGACCAGAATGGCCGGGCAGCCGCTCTTGCGGATGCTGTCGATCAGGCCCTGCTCCTGGGGGCCGATGGCCGGGATGGGCTCCACCACCAGCAGCACCAGCTCCACGTCCGGGATGCTCTCCCGCACCACGTTCACCATGTAGTCCCCCAGCTTCGTCCTGGGCCGGTGGAAGCCCGGGGTGTCCATAAGAACCAGCTGGGTCTTCGTCTCCGCCCGGTTCACCACGGCGGTGATCCGGTTGCGGGTGGTCTGGGGCTTGGCAGAGACGATGGCCAGCTTCTGCCCCGCCAGCGCGTTGGTCAGGGTGGACTTCCCCACGTTGGGCCGCCCGCAGATCGTCACCATGGCGGTTTTGTTAATTTCCATAGATCTTCACTCCCGTGGCCTGAATCTCCCGGTCGATCCTGGAGCCTTTCTCGACATGGGTCACGTCCAGCATATCCACCGGCCGACGTAGCGCGTCCCGCGCTGCCTCCATCAGCCCCACAAAGCGCAGTCCCCGCAGTCTGCTGTCCACCAGCAGATCCACGTCGCTCCGCTCCGTGGCAGTGCCTTTGGCCACAGAGCCGAACAGCACCGCACGCCGGACCCCATAGCGGTCAAACACCGGCGTCAGACTGTCCCTGACCTGTTCCACCGTGGGCATCAGGGCATCGCTCCTTTCTCCTGTTCATACGGCCACAGCTTTGCCATGACCGCTTTCTCCCGCGCCCGCATGGCGCGCTTTCTCGGGCCCTCGTCCAGATGGTCGTAGCCCAGCAGGTGCAGGACCGAGTGGACCGTCAGATAGCTCAGCTCCCGGGGGAAGCCGTGGCCGTAGCGCATCCCCTGGCGGGCGCAGCGCTCCAGGGACAAGACCATGTCCCCCAGCAGCAGCGCCCCGGTCTCCCAGTCCCGGGGGCAGAGGGACGGGTCGAAGCTGCCCTCGCGCTGCCGGCTCATCGGGAAGCTCAGCACGTCCGTGGGCGCGTCCAGATTTCGCTGGACCCGGTTGATGTCGCGGATGCCCGCGTCGTCCGTGAACAGCACAGAGACCTGACATTCCTCTGTCACGCCCTGCGCCTCCAGGGTCTTCCGGACGGCGCGGCGTACCAACTGACTGGCCTGGGGGTAGCCCAGGGCGCGCTTTTCCCGCGTAATCTCGATCCGGTGCATCAACCGTTCCTCCTTCCCGTCCGTTTGGCCGGGGGCGCGGGGTGATAGCGCCGGGTCCGCTCCTCCCGCTCGGCTTTCTTCTCGTATGCCTCGATGATGCGCTGGACCAGCACATGCCGCACCACGTCCGCCGCGGTCAGGCGGCAGATGGCGATGTCCTCAATGCCGTCCAGCACTCGCATGGCCTCCTTCAGGCCGCTGGGCTTGTCCCCCGGCAGGTCGATCTGGGTGATGTCCCCGGTGATGACCATCTTGCTGCCGAAGCCCATGCGGGTCAGGAACATCTTCATCTGCTCCCGGCTGGTGTTCTGGGCCTCGTCCAGGATGATGAAGCTGTCGTCCAGCGTGCGCCCGCGCATGTAGGCCAGGGGTGCCACTTCAATGTTCCCCCGCTCCAGGTATTTGTTGTAGGTCTCCGCGCCGAACATGTCGAACAGCGCGTCGTAGAGGGGGCGGAGGTAGGGGTCCACCTTGCTTTGCAGATCGCCGGGCAGAAAGCCCAGTCGCTCCCCCGCCTCCACCGCCGGGCGGGTCAGCACGATGCGGTTGACCTCCTTGGCCCGGAAGGCGGCCACCGCCGCCGCCACGGCCAGATAGGTCTTGCCCGTGCCCGCCGGACCCACGCCCAGGGTGACGGTGTGCTTGGCGATGGCCTCGCAGTAGGCCCGCTGGCCCAGGGTCTTGGCCTTCACCGGCTTGCCCTTGGCGGTGACGCAAATCACGTCCTCCGCCAGCTCGCCGATCTTGGCCTCCCGGCCCTCCCGCACCAGGTTCAACACATAGCGCACGCTCTGGCTGTCGATGGGCTCCCCACGGGCGGCCAGGGACAGCAGGCCGCTGACGGCCTTCTCCGCCAGGATGACGTTCTCCGCCTCCCCGCTGATGCGCAGCTCGCTCTCCCGGTCCGTCACCGTCACCTTCAGCGCGTCCTCAATGAGGTGTACGTTCTGGTCGAAGGAGCCGAATACGTTGATGATGTTTTCGATCCGATCTACCGCAATGATGCGTTCTGTCATTTGTATTTCTTCCTCTATTCTTCCAACTTGATGGGCGCCTCCACGGCGATGTTCTCGGTGCAGGTGGCCCGGAGGACCACGGTGAGGCGGTCGCCCAAGCGCAGAGCGGTGAATTCCTCCGTGCGGATGACGCCCTCCCCGTCCAACTCCCGCAGCAGCCGTTCGTGCAGCTCCGCCTCCATGCCCTGCCGGGCCAGCTTGCAGTCCAGCTCCGCCTCTACCGGGGTCCAGGGGGTCTCTGTCTCCCGGACCAGGCGCAGCGGCAGGGTGAACAGGCCCGGGACGGACAGGGTCCAGACTGTGCTTATCATATCACAGTTCTCCCCGGAAATGCTACTGTTTCGATAAAGATTCAGGC
>JAFYIF010000148.1 GCA_017538775.1 Oscillospiraceae bacterium
ATCATCATCGCCTGCACGGTGTTCTACACCTTCCTCAGCATCATCTCCATCATCCTGGGCGACCTGCTGCTGGCGAAATACGACCCGAGAATTTCCCTCTCTGAGGAAGGAGGCGGCGGAAGATGAACAACACGCAAGAGACCTTGACGAACCGGGCAGACCTGTTCCAGTTCATCGACACCGACTCCATCTCCTCCGAAAAGATCATCGCCCCCCGTTACTCCTACTGGCGCAGCGTGTTCCGGGTCTTCTTCCGGAAAAAGAGCAGCGTCGTGATGCTGGTGCTGCTGGTGTTCATCCTGCTGGTGAGCTTCATCATGCCTTCCTTCTGGCCCTATGACCCCTTTGAGAACGTGACCAACGCGGCCACCTACTCCCTCACCCCGGCCAAGGCTATGGACTACTTCGGCGGCTTCTCCTTCAAGTGGCTGCTGGGCACCGGGAACATGGGCAACTCCATCATGTACGGCATCGTCTCCGGCGCCCGCACCAGTCTGCTGCTGGCCATCATTTGCGCGGCCATCAACATGACCATCGGCATCATCATCGGCGCGATCTGGGGCTACAGCAAGAAGTTCGACTCCGTCATGCTGGTGGTCTACAACATCATCGCCAACGTGCCCTACATCCTGCTGATCACGGTGCTGGTCTACGTCATCGGCTCCGGCTTCTGGAGCTTCATCTTCGCCCTGACGGTGACGGGCTGGCTGTCCATCGCCTACTTCTTCCGCACCCAGGTCATGATCATCCGTGACCGGGAGTATTCGCTGGCCTCCCGCTGCCTGGGCACGCCGGTGAACCGGGTCATCAGCAAGAACATCCTGCCCTTCCTCACCAGCGTCATCGTGACCCTGCTGGCCTCCGAGCTGCCCAGCTACATCTCCATGGAGGTCTTCCTGAGCTACATCGGCGTGGGCCTGAGCGCCAATGTCCCCTCCCTGGGCCGCATGATCCAGAACGCCCAGAGCGCCTTCCTCACCTTCCCCTGGCAGTTCTGGCCCCCCGTGGCCGTGGCCAGCGCCATCACCATCATCCTCTATGTGCTGGGTCAGAATCTGGCGGACGCCTCCGACCCGCGCACCCACATGTAAGGAGGCGGCAGCATGAGCAACGAGTACAAAGACCGGAAAGTGCTGCTTTCCCTCCGGGACGTGGACGTGAAGTTCAACGTCCGTGGCCGCATCCTCACCGCCATCCGCAACGTCAGCCTGGACATCTATGAGCACGAGTCCCTGGCCATCGTGGGCGAGTCCGGCTCCGGCAAGAGCGTGCTGACCAAGACCTTCGCCGGAATGCTGGATTCCAACGGCTTCATCCCGAAGGGCTCCATCATCTTCTCCGACGACGAGATCTCCAAGACCGACGTGACCCTGACCCCCGCCAAGCGCAAGCAGCTGGACAAGCTGGTCGAGATGCTGAACCGCCACTCCCCGCTGGAGCGCGGCGCGAGCGAGTTCCGGGCCATCCGGGAGAAGCAGCGGGCCATCGAATACGCCCAGGGCCTGAGCATGGACGAGGAAGCCGACTTCGCCGCCCGGATCAAGGAGCTGGCGGACGACATCGTGGACCGCAACAACTACCTCTGGACCCTGGACCGCCGGGCCGACGCGGCGGAGTTCGCGGAGACCCAGGCGAAGATCCGGGACATCTCCGCCCGGAAGGATGCGCTGGAGCGGGAGTGCGAGGCGCTGAAAAAGCAGCGGGCCGCCGCCTACCGGGCCGACAGCGCCCGGAAAGCCGCCGACCAGCAGGAGCTGGCCGCCCTCCGCGCCCGGCGGGAGGAAAAGATCGCCGCCCCGGACCAGGCGGGCAACCCCTACGGTCTGCGGGACGACGTGCTGGCGCGCAACCAGCGCATCGCCTATGAGATTCTGCTGTCCATCGACCGCTATCCGAAGAAGGACCAGATCCTCTTCCGCAAGCGCCTGGAGCGCAACTTCAAGTCCGCGATGAGCATCGGCGAGGACCTGAACGACCCCGCCACCCTGAACCGCGTCTTCGAGGACGTGACCTTCCGGGTGGAGTTCCGCAGCCTGGACGAGGCCGCCAACAAGATCCACGGCTATTCCATCATCGACTGCGCCAAGGTCAAATATACCAAGGACTGGCAGGAGATCCGCGGCGCCCGCATTGCCACGGTGTTCCAGGACCCCATGACCAGCCTGAACCCGGTCATCACCATCGGAAAGCAGATCATGACCGTCATCCTCAAGCACCAGCGCTGCACCAACGCCGAGGCCCGGGAGCGCACCCTTGACATCATGCGCAAGGTGGGCATCCCCAACCCGGAGGACCGCTTCGACGACTATCCCTTTGAATATTCCGGCGGTATGCGCCAGCGCATCGTCATCGCCATCGCCCTGTCCTGCCAGCCCAAGATCCTGATCTGCGACGAGCCCACCACCGCCCTGGACGTGACGATCCAGGCGCAGATCCTGCGGCTGATCAAGGACCTGCAAAAGGAACTGGGCTTCACCACGGTCTTCATCACCCACGACCTGGGCGTGGTCGCCAACATCGCCGAGCGCGTGGCCGTGCTCTACGGCGGTCAGATCGTGGAGATCGGCTCCGTGGAGGACGTGTTCTACGATCCCCGCCACCCCTACACCTGGGCGCTGCTCAGCTCCCTGCCCCAGCTCTGCGAGAAGGGCACGGACCTGTTCTCCATCCCCGGCACCCCGCCCAGCCTCTACAACAAAATCGTGGGCGACGCCTTTGCCCCCCGCAGCCAGTACGCCATGGCCATCGACCTGCAGGAGGAGCCGCCCATGTTCCAGGTGAGCGAGACCCACTACGCCAAGACCTGGCTCCTGGACCCCGCCGCCCCGAAGGTGGAGGCCCCGGCGAACATCCAGAACCTGCACGAGAAGATCTCCAAAACCTACATCGAGTACGAAGCGTAAGGAGGCGAGCGGTATGGAAACGACAAAGAAAGAAGTGCTGCTCTCCATCCAGAATCTGGATGTGGTATTCGGCCGGGGCAAGAAGAGCTTCAAGGCCGTCTCCGATGTGAGCTTCGACATCTACAAGGGCGAGACCCTGTCCCTGGTGGGCGAGTCCGGCTCCGGCAAGACCACCATCGGCCGGGCCATCATGCGCATCAACCCCTGCTCCAACGGGGCCATCTACTACAACGGCGAAAAGATCTCCGGCAAGCTGAGCCGCAAGGCCGACCGGGACGTGATCCGCAAGATCCAGATGATCTTCCAGGACCCCGCCGCCAGCCTGAACGAGCGCGCCACCATCGAGTACATCATCTCCGAGGGCCTTTATAACTTCCACCTGTACAAGGACGAGAAAGACCGCATCGCCAAGATCGAAAAGGTCATCCGGGACGTGGGTCTGCTGCCCGAGCACCTGACCCGCTATCCCCATGAGTTCTCCGGCGGCCAG
>JAFYIF010000149.1 GCA_017538775.1 Oscillospiraceae bacterium
CACCGCGCCCACCGGCAGCAGATAGATCAGCCAGTCGTTGGCCTCCCGCAGCGCCACCTCCTGGCGGATGCCGTGGTGAAAGCCCACGCCCACCGCGCCGCCCAGCAGGCCAACCAGCACGGCCAGGGGCAGCCATTTCACCGCCGCGAACGCATAGTCCGCCGCCCGTCGGAGGATGTCTTTCATTGCTGTTTGTACTCCTGTGCCAGTTCTACGTAATGGGTGTGCATCTGCATGGCAGCCACGGTCCCGGGGGGCAGGGTCTTCACCACCCGAGCCGGGACGCCCACGGCCAGGCTGTTGTCGGGGATCCGGTCCCCTTCCCGCACCAGGGCCCCGGCGGCGATGATGCAGTTGCTGCCCACCTGCGCGCCGGAGAGCACGGTGGCACCCATGCCGATCAGGGTGTCGTCCCCCACCACGCTGCAGTGGACCACCGCGTTGTGGCCCACGGTCACGTTGTTGCCGATGTGCAGGGACGCGCCGTCACAGTGCAGTGTGACGTTGTCCTGGATGCTGGTCCGCTCTCCGACGACGATCTCCCCGCCGTCTCCCCGGATCACCGCGCCGTACCAGACGGAGCTGCCCGCGCCGACCCGGGCCTTCCCGATGACGGCGGCGGTCTCCGCCACGAACACGCTTTCGTCGATCTGCGGCGTGACGCCGCGCAATGTTACGATCATGCTTCCGTTCCTCCCGTGTCATTTCTCATGGATCGGACTTTGTCGACGATTTGCGGAAGGGGCAAGCCCCTTCCCTACATCATGTGGATGAAGCATATCGCAATCACCATATTCTGTAGGGAGAGGGCTTGCCCTCTCCGTTTTGTCTCGTTCATTCGCCGGAGAATCCGGTCTCGTCGTTGACGCTGTACAGGCCCCAGCAGGGCAGGAGCAGGGGCACGTCGTCGCCCCAGGCCCGGGGCATGGAGATCCAGCGCATGAATTCCCGCGGCAGTTCGTTGGTGGGCGCGCCGGGCAGGTAGATGTAGACCCGGTCCGCGTCGGTGAGTCCGTAAGGCTCGGACCACACATAGCGGATCTCGTCCTCGATCCACTCCTCGCCTTCCTCCAGGCCGTCCAGATTCTTTTCCACCACGCGGGCGGTCCAGCGGTAGTCGTCCAGGCGCTCCAGCTCGGCCAGATGCAGCACGCAGTTGCGGACGTATACGGTGCCGTTGGGGTAGCCCTCGCCGGTGGAGCCCATGTCGCTGTCGTGGAAGCTCAGTTCCACGGAGCCGTCGGCGGAGAACTGGATGGTGGTGCTCCAGCCGCCCACGCCGCTGGCGAAATAGAGCTCGGGGATGCTGCCGAAGAACGCCGCGGCGTCGATGCGCAGCGTATCTCCCAGCAGGGCGTGGAGGTAGTCGATGGCCTCGTCCACGGTCATGCCCGCGCCGTTGGCGGGGTAGCCGCTGGGCAGGCCCATGCCGTACTCCTCATAGTCCATGTTGCGCAGCAGCAGGCCCCGGGCCTGGAAGGCCTTGGGGGGCAGGGCCTCCAGGTATTCCTCCTCCGTGACCTCCTCGCCGTTGACGGAGCACTCCAGGCTCCAGAGGTCGGTCTCGTAGTCGTAGCGCTGGATGTGTCTGAGGTCCTCCGCCACGCTCAGCTGCTTGCCGTCCTCCACCAGGTGCCGGTACTCCTGCGCGTTGTCCTCGCTGAACCAGTTGGTGAACAGCCAGAGGCCGCTCTGGTTGGGCACGGTGAAGAGCCGGTAGATCATGCCGCCCCCCGCCTGGGCGTCCAGCTCCGTGAAGCTGTACAGGTCGATCAGCGCGTCGGCATCATAGGCCATGACGTGCAGCTCCGCCATGTAGGGCGGGAAGTCCTCCAGCGGCTCACAGGCGCAGAGGTAGATCAGCTCCGGCGTGGAACTGCCCCACACGTCCGCGAAGGCCACGTTGACGGTGCCGGGGTTATAGTTGAAGTTCTCGTACTCCTCGTCGTAGCCGTAGCCCTTCTGCCAGTTATAGCCCAGGATGCGCTCCCGCTGGTCCTGGAGGTAGGACAGATAGGTCTCATAGGCCAGGGCCGGGTCGGAGAAATCGTCCTCCGGCTGACCCGCGGACTCCGCCGCCGGGGGCAGGTCCGCGGCGGAGTCCTCCGCTTCCTCCGACGGGAGGTCTCTGCTCTGCCCGCCGCTCTGCGTCTGGCCGCTGCAGGCGGCAAACAGCGCCAGGCACAGCAGCAGGGCAATCCATCCGCTCATTCGCTTCATGATACGCGCTCCTTTCTCGTTCTTGGGAAGGGGCTTTGGCCCCTTCCGCGTCTCATCACGGGCTTTCGGAACCTCTCCGCATCCGGGTCAGGCCATGCGGTCGTTCAGCCGCGTGCCCGCCAGGATGTGAAAGTGCAGATGTGGGACGGTCTGGCCCGCGTCGGGGCCGCAGTTGCTGACCACCCGGTAGCCCCCGGGCAGCAGACCCTCCTGGGCCGCGATCTTCGGGATGGCCAGCAGACAGGCGACGGCCAGGTCGATGTTGCCCGCGTCCAGCTCCTGGACGGAGGCGATGTGGGTTTTCGGGATCACGAGGATGTGGACCGGGGCCTGGGGCGCGATGTCCCGAAAGGCGTACACGTTTGCATCCTCATAGACCTTCGCGCTGGGGATCTCCCCCGCCGCGAGCTTGCAGAACAGACAGCTTTCCATGCTTATGACCTCCTGCACAGTTTGATTCAGCCCAGCTTGCTTTCCACAAAGGGCTGCACGGCATCCAGCGCCGCTTTGACGCCGGAAACATTGCCGCCGCCGCCCATGGCGCTGTCGGGCTTGCCGCCGCCTTTGCCGCCCACCAGGGGGGCAATGGCCTTGATGATGTCCCCGGCGCGCACGCCCCGCGCGACGGCCTCCTTGCCGCAGACCGCCTGGAGCGTCACCTTCTCGCCCACCAGGGCCAGGACCGCCACCACGGCGGGGTCCTTGTCCCGCAGCACGTCGCCCATCTGGCGCAGCCCGGCGGCGTCGCCGCTGGTGACCGTGGCCGTCAGGACATGGAGGCCGCCCAGCTCCGCGGCGGTTTTCAGCAGGTCGCCGGCGCTGTTGGCGCTCTCCCTGGCCTTGTACTGCTCGATGGTCTTTTTGGCCTCCCGCAGCTCGTCCACCGTGGCGTCGATGCGCTCGGCCAGGTGCTCCGGCGTGGTCCGGAGCTGGAGGGAACAGCTGTGCAGCTCGTCGCGCTCGTGGCACATGCTGCGCAGGGCCTCCCGGCCCGTCACGGCCTCGATGCGGCGGACGCCGGCGGCCACGCTGCCCTCGCTGAGGATGCGGAAGGAGCCGACCTTGGCGGTGTTGTCCAGATGCGTGCCGCCGCAGAACTCCATGGAGACCTCGCCCATCTCCACCACGCGCACGGTGTCGCCGTACTTCTCGCCGAACATGGCGATGGCCCCTTTGCGCTTGGCCTCCTCGATGGGCAGCACCTCGGTCACCACCGGATAGCCGTTCAAAATCCAGTCGTTGACCAGATATTCGATCTCGCTCAGCTCCGCAGGGGTGACGGCCTCGAAGTGGGAGAAGTTGAAGCGCAGCCGGTCGGCCTCCACCAGAGAACCGGCCTGGTGGACGTGGTCGCCCAGGACCTTCCGCAGAGCGCTGTCCAGCAGGTGGGTGGCGGAGTGGGCCCGGCGCACGGCGGCGCGGCGGGCGCCGTCCAGCGTGGCGGTGACGGTCTGGCCCACGCTGAGGACGCCGGACTCCAGCACGCCGGTGTGGAGATACTTGCCGCCCTTGTTCTTCTGCACGTCCCGGACGCGGAAGCCGTCGATGCTGCCGCGGTCGGCGGTCTGGCCGCCCATCTCCGCGTAGAAGGGGCTGCGGTCCAGGATGACCGTGGCCTCGGTCCCGGCGGCGATGTCGTCCCGCAGCTCGCCCTCGGCCAGGATCGCCAGCACCCTGGCGGTGCAGGAATCCTGCTCATAGCCCACGAACTCGGTGGCGGGGATGTCCTTGCCCAGGTCGGTGTCCGCCCAGCCCAGGTCGCCCAGGGCCTTCCGGGCCTCGCGGGCGCGCTCTTTCTGCTCCTGCATCAGCTGGGCGAAAGCCGCCTCGTCCACGCCCAGGCCCTCGTCCTTCG
>JAFYIF010000150.1 GCA_017538775.1 Oscillospiraceae bacterium
ACCTCCGTGTCGGTCTGGAGGGTACACTGGTAGCCGAACATTTCAATATAGCGGCGGTTGGCGTCGTAGGAGGAGATCTCTCCGTTGTGGACCACGGAGCGGTCCAGCAGGGCGAAGGGGTGCGCCCCGCCCCACCAGCCGGGGGTGTTGGTGGGATAGCGTCCATGGGCCGTCCAGGAATAGGCCCCGTACTCCTCCAGCCGGTAGAAGCGCCCCACGTCCTCCGGATAGCCCACCGCCTTGAACACGCCCATGTTCTTCCCGCTGGAGAACACATAGGCCCCGTCGATCCGCGTGTTGATGTGCATGACGCAGCGGACGATGTATTCGTCCTCGTCGATCTGCATCCGGCTCAGCACCGAGCGCAGCGGGGTCACGAAATAGCGCCAGATCAGCGGCTCGTCGGTGATGGCGGGGATCGTCCGGGTGGGGATGACCTCCGCGTGTACGATCTCCAGCGCGCCGCGCAGATAGTCCTCGCAGGCGTGGCGGACGGCCTTGCTGTCGAAGAACAGGTGCAGGGCGAAAAAGTCCCGGTATTCGGGGTAGATCCCGTAGCCCGCGAAGCCGCCGCCCAGACCGTTGGAGCGCTCGTGCATGGGCTTCATGCTCTCCATGATCCCCTCGCCGCTCATCCGCTCCCCGCTGCGGGAGATGACCGCCGAGATGGCGCAGCCGGAGGGGTTGCGGAATTGGCCCTCGATTTGGCGCATGTTGCATCAGCTCCTTTGAAAATCAAAAAAAGAGCACAGGCGTCCTGAGAAAACCGGTCGGCTTTCTCAAGAGCGCCTTTGCTCTTGCCTTTTACGATACTCCCGCGCCGGGCGGCCTGTCAATCGCGGATGCGACAAAGTTTTTCCCGCTTTTCCCCGGCGCTTTTTTGCATTTTGCCAGTTGACATTGGGCGCGTTTCGGCGTAACATGGCCCCCATCGAGAGACAACGATGTCTTGCGGGCTTTCGCCCTGCGCGTCGCCGTCTCTCTTTTTTTGGTTTCAGCCCTCGATTTTGAAAGGAGAGATCGCCACCATGTCTACCGTACCGGAACTGTTCGCCAGCCGCGTCTTTGACGACAAGGTCATGCGCGCCCGTCTGCCCGAAAAGGTCTACCGCTCCCTGCGCCAGACCATCGACGGGGGAAAAGCCCTGGACCCGGCCCTGGCCAACGCCGTGGCCGACGCCATGTGCGCCTGGGCCGTGGAAAACGGGGCCACCCACTTCACCCACTGGTTCCAGCCCCTGACCGGCATCACGGCGGAGAAGCACGACGGCTTCATCAATCCCGCCCCCGACGGACGGGTCATCATGGAGTTTTCCGGCAAGGAGCTGATCCGGGGCGAGCCGGACGCCTCCTCCTTCCCCTCCGGCGGTCTGCGGGCCACCTTTGAGGCCCGGGGCTACACGGCCTGGGACCCCTCCAGTTACGCCTTTATCAAGGAGAACACCCTGTGCATCCCCACGGCCTTCTGCTCCTACGGCGGGGAGGCCCTGGACAAGAAGACCCCGCTGCTGCGGAGCATGGAGGCCCTGGACCGGCAGGCTCTGCGCATCCTGAAGCTCTTTGGCAACAGCGAAGTGAAGCGAGTCATCACCAACGTGGGGCCGGAGCAGGAGTACTTCCTGGTGGACCGGGCGATGTATCTGAAGCGGAAGGATCTGATCTACACCGGCCGCACCCTCTTCGGCGCGAAGGCCCCCAAGGGCCAGGAGCTGGAGGACCACTATTTCGGCGCGATCAAGCCCCGGGTCCAGGCATATATGGAGGACCTGAACCGGGAGCTCTGGAAGCTGGGCGTCCTGGCCAAGACCGAGCACAACGAGGTGGCCCCGGCCCAGCACGAGATGGCCCCCATCTATGAGACCACCAACGTGGCCACGGACCACAACCAGCTCACCATGGAGATCATGAAAAAGGTGGCCCGGCGGCACGACCTGGTCTGTCTGCTGCACGAGAAGCCCTTCGCCGGGGTCAACGGCTCCGGGAAGCACAACAACTGGTCCATGTCCACGGACACCGGGGAAAACCTGCTCTCCCCCGGCGAGACGCCCTATGAGAACGCCCGCTTCCTGCTGTTCCTGGTGGCGGTGATCAAGGCCGTGGACGAGTATCAGGACCTGCTGCGCCTGGCCGTAGCCACGGCGGGCAACGACCACCGTCTGGGCGCCAACGAAGCGCCCCCCGCCGTGGTCTCCATCTTCCTGGGGGACGAGCTGAACGCGGTGCTGGAGGCCATCGAGACCGACAGCCCCTACGCCGGGGCGAAAAAGAAGAAGCTGAAGCTGGGCGTGGACATCCTGCCCCGTTTCACCCGGGACACCACGGACCGCAACCGCACCAGCCCCTTTGCCTTCACCGGCAACAAGTTCGAGTTCCGCATGGTGGGCTCCAGCGACTCCATCGCCTGCACCAACGTGATGATCAACAGCGCGGTGGCGGAGGCCCTGCGGCAGTTTGCCGACGACCTGGAGGGGGCGGAGGACTTCGACGAGCGCCTCCACAGCCTGATCAAAGAGCAGATCCTGGCCCACAAGCGCATCATCTTCAACGGCAACGGCTATGACGACGCCTGGATCCGGGAGGCGACGGAGCAGCGCGGGCTGCTGAACCTGCGCACCACGGCGGACGCTCTGCCCTACCTGCTGGCTCCCAAGAACGTGTCCATGCTCACCGGGCACAAGGTCTTCTCCGAGAGCGAGCTGCGCTCCCGCTATGAGATTCAGCTGGAGAACTATGTGCGCAGCGTGCGCATCGAGGCGCTGACCATGGCGGACATGGCCCGCAAGGAGATCATCCCCGCCGTGGCGGCCTACGGCGCGGCCCTGGCGGAGGGCGCGGCGAAGAAGAAGGCCCTGTCGCCGGAGCTGAGCTGCGCCTACGAGACCGGCTTGGTCCGGCGTCTGAGCGCCCTGGCCGACGGAGCCGA
>JAFYIF010000151.1 GCA_017538775.1 Oscillospiraceae bacterium
ACGCCCTGGCCCTCTCCCTGCCGGAGCCGGAGGCCGCCCTGCCACAGCCCCAGGACATCCCCCTGGACATCGTCTACGAGGACGCCGACCTGCTGGTGCTCAACAAGCCCCGGGGCCTGGTGGTCCACCCGGCGGCGGGGCATCCGGACGGGACGCTGGTGAACGCCCTGCTTTTTCACTGCGGGGACAGCCTCAGCGGGGTGGGCGGGGTGCTGCGCCCCGGCATCGTCCACCGCATCGACCGGGACACCTCCGGCCTGCTGGCCGTGGCGAAAAACGACCTGGCCCACCGGAACCTGAGCGCCCAGCTTTCTGAGCACAGCATGTTCCGCATCTATGAGGCGGTGGTCTGCGGGCGGCTGCGGGAGGAGCGCGGCACCGTGGACGCCCCCATCGGGCGGCACCCCACGGACCGCAAGCGCATGGCGGTGCTGCCCCGGGGCGGGCGGGAGGCCGTCACCCACTGGGAAGTCCTGGCCCGCTACCGGGGCTACAGCCACCTGCGCTGCCGCCTGGAGACCGGGCGCACCCACCAGATCCGCGTCCACATGGCCCACATCGGCCACCCCCTGGCCGGGGACCCGGTCTATGGCCGCCCGGACCGGAACCTTTCCGGGCAATGCCTCCACGCCCGGGAGCTGGAGCTGAGCCACCCCCGCAGCGGGGAGCGGCTGCGCTTCACCACGCCGCTGCCGGAGGACTTCCAGGCCTTTCTCCGGCGGCTGGGAGAGCCGGAAGCCTGACTATGTTCGGCGCGCCGTCTGCAAAGCGGCGCGTCATTGTCGTGTTACAGGCCCAGCCCCAGGGCGCTCCCGGCCTCTTCCACCGCCTGCTTCATGCTGCGCAGGGCGCGGTTGAGCTGGCGTTTGGAGCTGCGCTTGTCCGGGCCCAGCACGAGCATCAGCCCCGCGCCCACCATCAGCCCGGCCACCATGCCTTTGGCGAATTTCATTTTTTCGCTTCCCCCTTTCTTCGTGCATCACCAGTATGCGCAGAATACCCGTTGCGAATCCTGTCAATCCTATGTTACAATGAGAAAACAATCCGTTTTTGGAAACCGGAGGAAACAAATATGCTGATGAAACTGCTGGCCGTGGGCGATGTCTGCGGGAAGCCGGGGCTGGAGATGCTGCGGCGCACGCTGCCCGGGCTGCGTCGGCACTACGGCGTGGACTTCGCCGTGGTGAACGGGGAGAACGCCAACGTGGTGGGGGTGACCCCCGCCCAGTGCGAGGAGATCTTCCGCGCCGGGGCCGACGTGATCACCCTGGGCAACCACACCTGGACCCGCTATGAGCTGCAGGACTACCTGAACCGGACCAGCCGCTGTCTGCGGCCTTTGAACTACGCGCCCCAGTGCCCGGGCCGGGGCCTGGGCGTCTACGAGACCCCCTTCGGCCCGCTGCGGGTCATCAATCTGCTGGGGCGCTTCACCCTGGACGCCAACACCGACAACCCCTTCGCCACGGTGGACGCCCTGCTGGCCGACGAGGGGGAGCCGCTGCTGACCTTCGTAGACTTCCACGCGGAGGCCACCAGTGAGAAGCTGGCCATGGCCTATCTGCTGGAGGGCCGGGTCAGCGCGGTCTGGGGCACCCACACCCATGTCCAGACCTCCGACTGCCAGGTGCTGCCCGGCGGCACCGGCTACATCACCGACCTGGGCATGACCGGCCCGGCCCGGAGCGTGCTGGGCATCGACCCGGATCAGAGCATCGGCAAGTTTCTGGGCGACCCCCCCAGGCGCTACGCCTCCGCCTCCGGCAAAAGCAAGCTGGAGTGCGCCCTGTTCACCGTGGACACGGAGACCGGGCGCTGCGTGGACGCGGAAGCCCTGCGTATCGAGTGAGGGGCGGGGAGCATGGAGACCGCTTTGCTTGTGCTGCTGTGCCTGACGCTGGGCGCGGCGCTGGCGGCCATCGTGCTGCTGGGCCTGACGCTGCGCCGTCTCCGTCCCCTGCGCCCGGGACGGCTCAGCGACCGCATCGCTGACGAGGTGACGGAGCGCGGCGCCATCCTGCTTTCCGGACTCAAAAACGAGCTGCTGACGGAAAACCGGGCCAGCCGCCGGGAGGCCAGCCAGACGGCGCAGGACACCATGCGCACGGTCAGCGAGACCCTGACCGGCTCGGTCAACCAGCAGTTCCGCACCTTCTCCGCCCAGAACGACGCGGCATTGTCGGGCATCCGGCGGACCGTGGAGACCCGGCTGGAGGCCATGCAGCGGGAAAACCGCAGCGCCCTGGCGGAGATGCGGCAGACCGTGGACGAGAAGCTGCAAAAGACCCTGGACGAGCGCATCACCCAGTCCTTCGCCCTGGTCAGCGAGCGGCTGGAGGCGGTCTACGCCGGGCTGGGGGAGATGCGCTCCCTGGCCAGCGGCGTGGGGGACCTGAAAAAAGTCCTGAGCAACGTGAAGACCCGGGGCATCCTGGGGGAGTATCAGCTGGGGGCGATTCTGGAGGAAGTGCTGAGTCCGGAGCAATACGCGTGCAACGTGGCCACCCGGCCCGGCAGCGCCAACCGGGTGGAGTACGCCATCCGCCTGCCCGGGGAGGACGGCGGCGGCATCTACCTGCCCGTGGACGCCAAGTTCCCCGGGGACAGCTACAGCGCCCTGCTGGACGCCTATGAGAGCGGGGACCCGGCCAGGCTGGCCGAGGCCCGCAGCGCCCTGGAGGCCCGGCTGAAAGCCGAGGCCCGGGACATCCGGGACAAGTACATCGACCCGCCGCACACCACCGAATTCGCCATTTTGTTCCTGCCCTTCGAGGGCCTGTACGCCGAGGTGGTGCGCATGGGCATGGTGGAGACCCTCCAGCGCCGCTACCGGGTGAACCTGGCCGGGCCCACCACCTTCGCCGCATTGCTGAACAGTCTGCAAATGGGTTTCCGAACCCTGGCGATCCAGAAGCGCTCCGGGGAGGTCTGGGCCCTGCTGGGCGCGGTGAAGACCGAGTTCGCCGCCTTCGAGGACGTGCTGAGCGCCGCCCAGAAGCGCATCGAGCAGACCGGGGCGGAGCTGGACAAGCTGGTGGGCGTCCGCACGAGAAAGATCAACAGCCGTCTGCGCGGGGTCTCCGCCCTCCCGCTGGAGGAGAGCGCCCGTCTGCTGGGCGGCGACGGCGAGACCTGAGGAGAGACACATGAAACTGACATTTCTGGGGGCGACCCACGAGGTCACCGGGAGCTGCACGATGCTGGAGGTGGCGGGCCACTACGGCCTGGTGGACTGCGGCATGGAGCAGGGCCAGGACATCTTCGTCAATCAGGAGATCCCGGTCAAGGCCGAGGACATCGAGTTCGTGCTGCTGACCCACGCCCACATTGACCACAGCGGGCTGCTGCCGCTGCTGTACAAGCGGGGCTTTCGCGGCCCCATCTACGCCACCGCCGCCACGGCCCAGCTCTGCGAGATCATGCTGCGCGACTGCGCCCACATCCAGGCCAGCGACGCCCAGTGGATGAACCGCAAGCACCAGCGGGCCGGGGAGCCGCCCAACGAACCCCTCTACACGCTGGAGGACGCGGAGGGGGCCATCGGACGGCTGCGTCCCTGCGCCTACCGGGAGCGCTACCAGATCGGGGAACACATCGACATCCGCTTTGCCGACGCCGGACACCTGCTGGGCTCGGCCAGCATCGAGGTCTGGCTGCGGGAGGGGGGCGTGAGCCGGAAGATCGTGTTCAGCGGGGACATCGGCAACCACCTGCAGCCCATCATCCGGGACCCGGAGTACGTCACCGAGGCCGACTATGTGCTGACCGAGAGTACCTACGGGGACCGCAGCCACGACCGGGGGGAGAAAAACTCCGTCCGCTACCTGGCCGACTGCATCCAGCGGGTGCTGGACCGGGGCGGCAACGTGGTCATCCCCTCCTTCGCCGTGGGGCGGACCCAGGAGATCCTCTACTTCCTGCGGGAGATCCAGCGCGGCGGCCTGGTCAAAGGCCACGGGGACTTCCCGGTGTACATGGACTCCCCTCTGGCCAACGAGGCCACGGGCATCTTCCTCCAGTGCGACGCCAGCAACTTTGACGACAACATGCGCGCCATGCTTGCCCAGGGCGTGAACCCCCTGGTGTTCCCGGGCCTGCACATGGCCGTCAGCAGCGCGGAGAGCCGGGCCATCAACGACGACCCGGAGCCCAAGGTCATCATCTCCGCCAGCGGCATGTGCGAGGCCGGGCGCATCCGCCACCACCTGAAATACAACCTCTGGCGCCCCGAGAGCATGGTGCTGTTCGTGGGCTATCAGGCCGCCGGGACCACGGGCCGGGCACTGATGGACGGGAAGAAGCAGCTCAAAATTCTGGGGGACGAAATCAGCGTCCAGGCGGAGATCGCCTATCTCCCCGGGGTCAGCGGCCACGCGGACCGGGAGGGGCTGCTGCGCTGGATCGGGGCCTTCCGGCCCCGGCCCCGGATGGTCTTCGTCAACCACGGGGAGGACGAGACCGTGAAGCGCTACGCCGCCACGCTGGCCCACGACTGCGGCCTGACCGTCAGCGCCCCCTACTCCGGCGCGGTCTATGACCTGCTGGCCGACCACTACACGGAGATGCCGGAGGGGGTGCCGGTGCTGCGCCTCAGCGCCCGGCAGCAGCGCAACAACACGGTCTACTCCGCCCTGCTGGACGCCGCGGACAAGCTCAGCCGCGTGGCCCGGGCCTGCCGGGGCATCCCCAACAAGGAGATCGCCCGCTTCACCGGCCAGATCAACTCCCTGGCCGACAAGTGGAGCAGCTGGACAAAGAAATAAGGTGCCGATCGGCGACAGAGTCCAAAGGGCTTTGTCGCCGATTCCATAAAAAAGAACCCGCCTTCCCCCCGCAAACTGTGAACAATCGGTAAAACCTGCGAATCCCTTGCAAAGGCTCTTGACAAGCGGCGGAAAAAAGAGTAAATTAGCACTCGAAAGATAAGAGTGCCAGCACCCGGAGGCGTGGACTGCCGGGCGGAAAAGGGACGGGACCATGGCGAAGCTGAGTGAGCGCAAAAAGAAAATACTGACCGCCGTCATCGAGGAATACATCGCCTCGGCGGAGCCGGTGGGCAGCAAGCTCCTGGCGGAGAAGGCCGGGCTGCACGTCAGCTCCGCCACGATCCGCAGCGAGCTGAGCGAGCTGACCGCCCTGGGCTATCTGGAACAGCCCCACACCAGCGCCGGGCGCGTCCCCACCGTCCTGGGCTACCGGCTCTACGTCAACGAGCTGATGCAGCGCCCGGACCTGAGCCGGGAGGAGACCGAGCGGATCAACCGCAGCCTGGGCGACCCGGCCCAGGGGCAGGAGCGGATGCTGGACCACGCGGGCCGTCTGGCCGCCGACATGACCGACTACCCCGCCCTGACCGTGTGCAGCCAGCCGCCGGACACCGTGCGGAGGCTGGACCTCATCTATGTGGACGCCAACACCTTCATCATCGTCCTGCTGCTGGGCAGCGGCTCGGTGCAGAACAAGCTGGTGCACCTCCCCTTTTCGGTGGGCGAGGAACTGATCCGCAAGCTGTGTACCGTGGCCAACGCCAACTTCTGCGCCGTCACGGAGGACGACATCGACGCAGAGCGCATTCGCGCCGTGGAGCGGTCCATCGACGACCGCATGGGCCTGACGGCGGTGGTGGCGGGTTTCGTGCTCGAGACCCTCTCCCGCTGTCACTGCGCCCGGGCCGCCGTCTCCGGCGGAGCCAAGCTGCTGCGCCAGCCGGAGTTTCAGGACCCGGCCAAGGCCCACAGCCTGATGGACTACCTCTCCGACGCGGCCAATCTGCGGGGCCTGAGCTTCACGGACGGAAACGGACAGGACATCCGGGTGCTGATCGGCCCGGAGAACATCGCCGAGGAGCTGCGGGACAGCAGCGTGATCCTGGCGAAATACGACGCCGGGGACGGGATGCAGGGGCTCATCGGCGTGGTGGGACCCACCCGCATGGACTACTCCCGGGTGGCGGCCAAGCTGAGCTACATCGCCGCCGGTCTGAGCCGCGCCCTGGCCGACTCCGCCGGAGCGGCGCTGCCGGGCTTCGGGAAGCTGATGCTCACCGAGCCGGGCAAGCGGAAGGGGCAAGGCTAGACAGAAAAAGCAGCGTATAACAAGTTTGCGATACACGGAGGAAGAGGGACAAGGATATGGAAACGAACAAGGAGCAGACGCCGGATCTGGAGACGCGCAACGCCCAGGTCCCGGAGCCGGAGGAGGTCCCGGTGGAGGCGACCGCCCCGGAACAGGAGCAGCCGGCGGAACAAAACGCAGCCGCCGGAGAGCCGGAACAGCCCAAGGAGCCGGAGCAGGAGGCGGAAGCCCCCGAAGCGCCGGAAGCGCCCAAAGAGCAGGAACCGGCCCCAGAGCCGGAACAGCCCAAAGAGCCGAAGCAGCCGGAGGCCGGGAAGGCCGAGAGCGACAAGCTGCTGCGGCTGATGGCGGAATTCGACAACTACAAAAAGCGCTCCATCCGGGAGCGGGAAGCCATTTACAGCGACGTGCGCGTGGACACGGTCTCGCGCTTCCTGCCGGTCTACGACAACCTCTGCCGGGCGCTCTCGGCGGAGACGGCGGACGAGGCTTATAAGCGCGGCGTGGAGCTGATCTATAACCAGCTCATGAGCGTGTTCAAGGGCCTGGGCGTGACGGCCATCGAAGCCGAGGGCCAGCCCTTCGACCCGCAGCTCCACAACGCCGTGATGCACGTGGAGGACGAGACCGTGGGGGACAGCACCGTGGTCCAGGAACTGCAGAAGGGCTTTCGCCTGGGCGACCGGGTGATCCGCTTCAGCATGGTCAAAGTGGCGAACTGATTCGATT
Source organism: Oscillospiraceae bacterium (assembly GCA_017538775.1). Taxonomy (GTDB): domain Bacteria; phylum Bacillota; class Clostridia; order Oscillospirales; family Oscillospiraceae; genus RGIG7114. Next base: position 6,805 of record JAFYIF010000151.1, read on the forward strand.
CAGAGCCGCTTCGCAAAAACAAGTAAAAAAATAATTCATCATATCGGGAGGTAACTATCATGGGAAAGATTATTGGCATAGATCTGGGCACCACCAACAGCTGCGTGGCCGTCATGGAGGGTGGCGAGGCCGTCGTCATCCCCAACGCCGAGGGCAACCGCACCACCCCCTCCGTCGTCGCCTTCTCCAAGAGCGGCGAGCGCATGGTGGGCCAGGTGGCCAAGCGCCAGGCCGTCACCAATCCGGACCGCACCATCTCCTCCATCAAGCGTGAGATGGGTTCCGCCTACAAAGTGGGCATCGACGGCAAGAACTACACCCCGCAGGAGATCAGCGCAATGATCCTCCAGAAGCTCAAGGCGGACGCGGAGGCCTATCTGGGCCAGACCGTCACCGAGGCGGTCATCACCGTCCCCGCCTAC
>JAFYIF010000152.1 GCA_017538775.1 Oscillospiraceae bacterium
AAGCACTTTGACGGCAGCGCGGAGGCGCAGCGCGCCTATTACGCCGCCATTGCGGAAAACCGCATCGCCGCCATGGTGAAGCTGCTCGACCGCTGCAACAACGTCTCCGGCATGGCATCCGGCTTCCGCGTACAGAAAATCGCGGAATACATTCAGGAAACGCTGGATTATGTCTATCCGCTCATGGACCGGACGCGCCACGCGTTCCCGGAGTACGCCGACGCGCTTTTCCTGATCCGCTATCACATGCGAAGCGTGATCGAAACGGCCCGCCATCTCCTGTGTGCGGCGCTGTGACGGCTTCCCAAATAGAAATTGACGAATCCCCAAAATCGTCTATAATAAGGAACATGGACATTTGGAACGCACCAAAAACAGAAGAGGCCATCCCCCTGACGGACGGGATGCTGACGCTGCCCCGCCGTCGGGCGGACAGCCACAAGGGGGACTATGGCCGCTTGCTGCTCCTGGGGGGCAGCGTGGGCTTCACCGGCGCGCCCTGCCTCTGCGCCCGGGCTGCGCTGCGCGCCGGGGCGGGGCTGGTCTATCTGGGCGTCCCCGCGCCTATATATGAGATAGCGGCGGCCAAGCTGGACGAGGCCATGCCCTTTCCCCTCCCGGCGTCGGGGGGCGGCTTCGACGGGACGGCGGCGGAGGCGCTGGATGAGAAGCTGCGGGTCTGCGACGTGGCGGCCATCGGCCCCGGCATGGGCCGGGGACCGGGCGGCGCGGCGCTGCTGTTCCGGCTGCTGCGGGACTGGAACAAGCCCCTGGTCATCGACGCGGACGGCCTGAACGAGCTGGCCGGGCATCTGGAGCTGCTGGACGCCCGCCGGGGCCGGACCACGGTGCTGACGCCCCACGACGGGGAGTTCCTGCGCCTGGGCGGGACCCTGGACGGGGACCGGACGGACTCCGCCCGGCGCTTCGCAGAGGCCCACGGCTGCTGCCTGATCCTGAAAGGTCACGGCTCGCTGGCGGCCTTTCCGGACGGGCGGGTGTTCCGCTGCACCCGGGGCAATCCCGGCATGGCCAAGGGCGGCAGCGGCGACGCGCTGACCGGGGTGCTGGCGGCCATGCTCTGCCAGTTCCCGCCGGAGCGGGCGGTGCTGACGGGGCTGTGGCTCCACTCCCTGGCCGGGGATCTGGCGCGGGACCGCTGCGGGGAATACGCGATGCTGGCCGGGGACCTGATCGAGAGCCTCCCGGCGGCGACCAAGCTCATGTTGGAGGACGGATAAGCCTATGAAGCGGGCCTTGTTGCCTGCACTGATGATGCTGCTCCTGCTCTGCGGCTGCGGGGGAGGGGCGGAAGAACGGATCGAAGCCCAGCGGGACCGCTGGGCGGAAGCGGAGACCCTGCGCTTCACGGCTGAGCTGACGGAGGACCTGGAGACCGAGGTCTTCCAGTGCGTCCTGCGCGTGGAGGCGGGGCCGGAGGACACGGCCTTCACCGTCACCGCCCCGGCGGAGCTGGCGGGGCTGCGGGCCGTGCTGGGGCCGGGGAAGGCCACAGTGTCCTATGGGGACACGGCCATGTCCCTGGGCGCGGGGCTGCTGGAGCGGCTCGGCCCGGCGGAGGCCATGGCGATGCTGACGGAGGCGCTGCGCCACGGCCATGTGGTCCGCGCCTGGCAGGAACAGGACGGGGAGACCCGGCTGCTGGCGGCGGAGCTCTACCAGAGCGAGACCCTGGGCTGGACGGTCTGGTACGCGGATGAGACCGGGCACCCGGTGTTCGCCTCCCTGCGGGAGGAGGGCCGGGAGCTGCTGCGCTGCACGATCACAGACTTTCAGGAGACATAGAGAAGGGATCAACATGGATCTGAATACCAAACGAACCTGGGCGGAGATCCGCCCGGACCACATCATTCACAACATGCGCGCCATCCGGAAGGCGCTGCCGGAGGGCACGCGCTTTCTGGGCGTGGTGAAGGCGGACGCCTACGGCCACGGGGCCGTGGCGGTGTCCCGGGCGCTGGAGGCGGCGGGGGCGGACTATCTGGCGGTGAGCTGCCTGGACGAGGCCCTGGAGCTGCGCCGGGCGGCGGTGGGCCTGCCCATCCTGATTTTGGGCCACACCCCGGTGGAGTACCTGCCCACGCTGCTGGCTTGCGGCCTGACCCAGACGGTCAGCAACCTGGCCAAGGC
>JAFYIF010000153.1 GCA_017538775.1 Oscillospiraceae bacterium
ACGACGGGGCCGTCGGGGACGCCGGCCCCTACATGGTTGCCGGTGACGCCGGGGCCGTCGGGGACGCCGGCCCCTACAATGGTTGCCGGTGACGCCGGGGCCGTCGGGGAAGGGTAATGAAAAACAGCCGCCCGCTGATGCGGGCGGCTGCATTTTATGGGGTTTTTCGTTCTTCCTTGTCTCAGCTGCGGGACTTGATCCACTCGATGATGGAGGGGATGATGTCGGTGCGGGACTTGGAGGAGGTGTACATGCCGATGTGACCGGTGTTGAACAGCATGAACTGCTTGTCGGTGCTGGAGATGGCATCCATCAGCGGGCGGCTGGCAGAGGGAGGCACCAGGTGGTCCTTCTCAGCCACGGCGCAGAGGACGGGCATGTTGATGTTCTTGAGATCGACGCGCTTGCCGCCGAGCTCCAGCTCGCCCTTGATGAGCTTGTTGCCCTGGTACAGATCCTTGGTGAACTGCGCCAGCGTGGCGCCGACCTGAGCGGGGCTGTCGAAGACCCACTTCTCCATGCGGAGGAAGTTCTTCATGAACTCGGGGTCGGTCCACTTGTCGGTCATGCCGACATACTTGTCGACCATGTTGCCCAGGGGCTTCAGGACCAGGTAGGCCACGTTCATCGCATCGCCGGGGATGACGCCGTCAAAGGCCTCAACCAGGGAGTCGATGTTCATATACTTGCTCCAACGGAACAGCAGGCCCTCGTTGCCGGAGAAGTCGATGGGAACGACCATGGCGACCAGGTTCTTGATCTTCTCGGGGTGCAGCGCGGTGTAGATGGTGGAGAAGGTGCCGCCCTGGCAGACGCCCAGCAGGTTGATGGCGTCCTTGCCGGTCTCCTTGCGGATGGCGTCCACGGCCTCGTCCATATACCAGTTGATATAGTCGTCCATGGTGAGGTACATATCCTCTGCAGTGGGATAACCCCAGTCGATGATATAGACATCCAGGCCGGCCTCGAGGAAGCTCTTGATCACGCTGCGGTCAGGCTGCAGGTCCATCATGTACTGACGGTTGACCAGGGCGTAGGTGATCAGCAGGGGGGTCTTGATGCGCTTGCGGGCGGGAGCCAGGGGCTTGTAGTGGAACAGACGCATCTTGCCGACGGTCACGACCACGTCCTTCTCCAGGGTATCGCTGGCGACATCCTCGGGCTTGAGGTTCAGGAGAACGTCCATGCCCTTCATGATGTTGTCCTGCATGGTGATCAGCTGCTCAGAGAACTTCTGGGGATCGAACTGCTGCATGGCGTTCACAGCGGTCTGCATGACCTTGTTCTGGAACTCGGTGAACTGCTCCATGCCCTCTTCAAAGGGATTCTTCATCTCGTTGCTCATGTTGGCTTAGCCCTCCTTCTTGGTCTCGGCGGCGGGAGCGGTCAGGGCAGCGACAGCTTTGGACAGGTCGCGGACTTCCTTGCGCAGATCGTAAACGGTCTTGTACAGGCTCTTCATGTCGGTGTTGGTGGGGATGGGCAGAGCGGACAGGGCGCGCTCATAGACCTTGTTCATCGCGATGGTGTACTGAGAGTACTTGTCGGCGAAATCGTCGAAGACCTTGGCGAACTCGTCGGTGCTGAACAGCTTCAGCAGGGAATCCTCGGTGGTCTTGTACCACAGGTTGTAGAAGTCACGGAAGGTGGAGAAGCTCTTGCCCTCTTCGATGCCCTTCTGGTAACCCTCGACCAGGTCCTTCATGGAGTCGCCCATGTTGGTCATGACGGTGCTGGCCAGCTCGCCGCTGGAGAACATGGCCTTGTAGTAGGCGTTGATGGCCTGCATCTGCTCCTCGTTGGCCTCACGGTTCAGGCCCAGGCCCATCATGTTCAGGTACTTGCCGATGGTCTCGTCGTACTTGTCATTGAACTGCTTGAAGAAGTCGTTGTAAGCGCTCATGTCGCCGGAAGCGAGGCGGCTCATGATGCCCTGATCCAGCTCCATCCAGGGAGCCAGGGTCTGCTTGTAGAAGTTGACGCAGCTGTCCATCAGCTCCATGGGCTTGCCGATGACGTTGTTGGCGCCGGCGGGCAGGACGCCCTTGAACATATCCTGCATCAGGTCCATATACTTTTCCTGGAAGTCCTTGGCGAAGGTCACGGGGTTGCTCATGTCCTTCCACAGCTCGAACACCTTGGTGTACAGCTCCATGCCGGGGATCTTGTAGGGGAACATGCTGGAGAAGTCGCCCATGTTGGGGATCATCGGGGAGAAGGTCTTCCAGAAGTTCTCGAGGCCGGGGACCATGGACTGGAAGTTCTTCCAGTACTCAGCGCCCTGATCCTGGAGGTTCTTCCAGAACTCGGTGGGGTTGGTCAGGCCGGCGGGGGCGAAGGTCTTCCAGTACTCCTGCAGATTGGGAGTGGCGTTCTGGAACATCTGCTGATAGGTGTCCATGCCGGGGATCTTGCTCATGTTGTCGGTCCAGGTCTTGAAGAACTGCTGCTGATAATCCAGAAAGGGATTGTTGCTCATGTGAGATACCTCCTGTTGTGCGAATTTATGATCGAATTTGGTTTGTCAGTCGGCGTTCGTGCGGCCTCTTGCCGCCCGGTCCGCCATGCCGGATCGCTTAGTATCCCAGCGATTGAAATTATACCCCAAAGTTCCGATTCTGTCAAACGATTTGCCGCATTTTTCTTGAAAAAGTGGGAAGTTTTATAAAATCGGCAATTTTTCCCCGGCAGAGCTTGCAAGTGATGTGAAAAAACGCTAGAATAAGAGAAGCCGCCCACCCCTTCGGGGCGGACAAATTCTGAAACCTGGCGGTGATCTCTCAAATGTACCAACAGCGCTCCATTGCAACCGACCGTCTGCGCACGTCTTACTACCGCACGGGCGAGGGGCATTCCCGCCGTCTCCTGATGCTCCACGGCAACCTCTCCTCCGCCGCTTTCTACCTTCCGCTCTTCACGCGCCTGTCCCGCAGCTGGGATGTGTGCGCCCCGGACCTCCGCTGCTTCGGCGACACGGAGGAGGCCCCCCTGGACGCCACCCGGGGCTACCGGGACTGGAGCGACGACATCTACGCCTTCTGCCGCGCCCTGGGCTGGAAACGCTTCACCCTCTGCGGCTGGTCCCTGGGCGGCAACGTGGCCATGCAGTTCGTCACCGACCACCCGGAGATGGTGGACCGCCTGATCCTCATCGCCCCGGCCAGCCCCTACGGCTTCGGCGGCAGCTACGGGGAGGACGGCAGCGCCTATCACCCCCCGGGCCTGGGCTCCGGCGGCGGCGTGGCCAACCCCGCCCTGGTGAACATCACCACCCGGAGCAGCCGCATGATCCTCCGGGAACTGCTCCAGCGCTTCTGCTTCAAGCCCCCCTTCCGCATGAGCTGGCGCTGGGAGAACATCTTCATCCAGGAGATCGGCAAGATCAAGCTGGGGGACAACTATTACCCCGGCAGCTACACCCTCTGTCCCCGCTGGCCCTTCGTCGTGGCGGGACAGCGCGGCGTCCTGAACGCCATGAGCCCCCAGTACGGCAAGCTCTCCGCCATGCTGGAGCTGAAGCGCAAGCCGAAGGTGCTGTGGATCCACGGCGACAGCGACGAGATCGTCAGCGACACCAGCATGGTGGACCTGGGCTATCTGGGCAAGCTGGGCCTGGTCTCCGGCTGGCCCGGGGAGCTGGTCTATCCCCCCCAGCCCATGCTCAGCCAGACCCGGCACTTCTTCCAGCTCTACAAAGAGCGCGGCGGCAGCGTCCGGGAGGTGGTCATCCCCGGCGGGCACATGTGCGCGCTGGAGTCGCCGGAGGACTTTTTCCGGGTGCTGGACGCCTTCACCCCCATCCCCCGGGTGCGCTGAGAGAGCGCGGACAAAACGCAAGATCTTGTTAGAGCAAGGACCGGACGCATACCCCATCCTGGGGCGCGTCCGGTCCTTCTTCGTTCATCCGCTTACAGCCACACAGAATCGATCAGCGGGGCATAGCTGTCCGCGTCCACATAGAACAGCCGCAGGCTGTCCGCGCCTTCCGGCTCCTCGCCCAGGTCCAGCCACAGCAGTTCGCCGTCGGCCAAATCCAGCGTCCAGAGCCGCACGCCGACGCAGCGCCCGGCGCTGTACTCCGCCGCGATCACCGTGTCGTCCATGGTCTCGCCGCTGCGGTTGCAGACGCAGAGGCTCCGCGTGTCCGGCTCCAGGGAGAAGGTGGGCAGCGCGTCCAGGGCCAGCAGCGTGACCTCGCCCTCCAGTTCCTCCCCCTGTCCGTACAGCTCCGCGTCGGACTGACAGTACACTGTGATGGTGTCGCCGGCGAAGCTGTCGAACTCCGCCCGGAGGACGTGGCCCGGGGCGTAGAGCCGCTCCAGCTGCGCCGCGCCGGCGAAGCAGGCGTCTCCCAGGCGCTCCGTGGTTTCCGGGACCGTGTAATAGTTCCGTTTCGCGCCCAGCGGGTAGCGCAGCAGGGTCTCCGGCTGCTCCTCCGTTTTGGAGAACAGCACCCCGTCCCGGACGAAGAGCGGGCCTTCCCCGCTGACGGCGAAGGCGCTGAGGGTCCGCAGCTCGGTCAAAGCCCCGACGGCGATCTCCAGCTCCGCGGGCAGCGTCAGGGTGCCGTGGACCGTCGCGCCCCGGAGAGCGTTGCGGCCCAGCTGACGGACTCCCGTCCCCAGGCTGATGCTGCGGCAGTCGGCCCCGCTCAGGGCGTTGCGGCCGATCAGCGTCACGCTGTCCGGCAGGCTCACGCTGGTGCAGACGCAGTTTTGCAGCGCCCCGGCCCCCAGCGCCGTCACCGGGCAGTTCAGGTAGGTCTCCGGCACCTGCAGGTCCCCGTCATAGTCCGGGTCCGCCAGGCCGGTGACGGTCATCTCCGCTCCGTTCTGGCGATAGGTCAGCAGCCCGTCGCTCAGGTCCCCCTCGCCCTCGTAGACGAACAGGGCCTCGATGCGCTGGTTTTCCGTGCAGCGCTCGTAGAAGAAGCTGTCGCGCAGCTCCTCCTGCTCCACGCCGTTGACCCGGAGGGAGACCATGCGGAAGTCCTCGTCCGGGATCAGGCGGACGGAGAGGTTGCTGCCCGCCGGGCCGCTGGTCTGCCCCTCCACGGTGCAGCCGCCCCGGATGTCCAGCTCCACGGACACCTCCGGCAGCTCCACCGCCGCCACGTCGAAGAAGTCCACCGTGTAGCGCAGTTCCGCCGCGCTGCCGTCCTTCTTCTCCAGGCCGCTGATGACGACGCTGTAGCGCCCGTCAAAGCCCTCGGCCTCCCAGTGCAGACGGCCCGGGGTGAAGATGATGCAGTTGTTGACGCCGAAGTTGCCGGTGTCCACATGGAAGTAGGCTTCCTTGTTGTCGGGGCTCTCCCGGTCCGAAGCGGCGTCCAGGGTCCAGCTTGCCCCGTCGGCTTCCCGGGTGATGGTGACCGTGATCTGCTCCTCCTTCGGCACTTCAAAGCGGTTGGGGTTCAGCATGACGCTCCAGGGGTCGGACATGCCCAGCAGTTCCGAGGGAAACAGCCCGGAGGCGGGCCAGGCCACGAAGTCATAGTCCACCCGCGTCCGGGGGAAGTTCCCGTCGGCGGAGAAGCAGCGGGTGACGATGTAGTATTTCCCGCTCTCGCTGATGGCCTCGCCGAAGCCCACCCACATGGTCGCGTAGGGGCTGATGAGCCAGCGGCGGTGGCCCAGGGTGCGCATACTGGAGGCGGTGTTGTCGGACATACAGCCGTTCAGCGCGCTGATCAGGTAGTTGGCCCCGGCCGGGCCGGTGCGGGAGGAGAGGTTGGCGGACGAGACCCCGGACACGGCCTTTACATAGAATTCGTCCTCCATGTCCTCCGGCTGCGCCGGGTCGTGGAGCAGCTTGCCGTGGACGGCCAGCAGCACCGCGCCGTGCTGGGCCAGGTCCGACCAGTCCGCGTTGGGCTCGCAGCGGGGCAGCCCGGCGGCCAGGCGGAGATAGTCCAGCCGCGCCTGGGCCGTGCGCTGATAGTCCGCGCTCAGCGCCCCCGCCGCGTAGGGGGCGGTCACCGAGGGGGTCTCGGCAAAGCGCTGGGAAAAAGTGAACTGCCGGGAATAGACGCGCTCGACGGCGAAGTCCTCCGCCGTGCGCGCCGGCATGGTCTTCTGCCCGCTCTGCTCGCAGACCCAAAGCTCGCCCGTCTCGGCCTGGGGCGTGACAGACGCGCACTCCGCCGCCGCGTCCCAGTCCACCGGCGCGGCCACCGGAAGGGCCTCCGCGTCCTCCGGCTCGCGCTCGGATACGCCGAAAGCGCCCAGGGCCAGCGTCAGTGCCAGCAGCAGGGTCAGGAAACTGCCGATTGCAATGTGTTTTTTCATAGGTACCTCCCTTTTTCCCGCGTTATTCCGCGGCTGCGGCGACGGCCTTGCCGCGCCGGTCCAACAGCAGCAGCGCCAGCGCCAGTGCTGCGCACACCGGGCCGACGACGGCCCAGACATGCAGCCGAAGCGGCCGGAGCCCCTCAAAAAAGCTCAGTCCGCTGATGCCCTGTCCCAGACCCAAAGTGGACCCGATGGCGTTGACCGCCGTGCCCAGGCGCTGGTTGACCAGCTCCGCGCCCAGGGCGCAGAGGCCCAGGGCCACGAGCAGGGCCAGCACATAGGGCAGCGCCCCCCGTCCGCCGCCGGTCAGCAGCGTATAGCAGGCCAGCAGGAACAGCAGCAGCGTCAGCGCCAGAAACAGCCACAGCCCCAGGGCGGCCAGCCGCAGCTTGCCCGCGGTTTCGGCGGAAACGTGCAGCGCTCCTTCCCCCTCCCCGGCGCGGCTGAGGCTCCCGGCGGCCCGGGCCACGGTGGTGCAGACCCGGGCCGCGGACAGCAGGGAGTAGCCGCCGCCCAGGACGATGTCCAGCGCCCCGGCCAGTTCGGCGGGTTCCAGCGTCAGCCCCGCTGCGCGCAGGGCCTCGGCGTTGTCCTCCAGCGTCTCCCGCAGCCCGGCCCGGACCTCCGCCATGGACTTGCCCGCCACGGTCTCCAGCAGCTGCTCCACGGTCATGCCCCCCATGCCGGACACGGGCAGCGTGACCGTCAGCCGCAGCCAGGGCAGAAAGAACGCGACGATGCTGAGCAGCAGCAGCACGGCGGCGGCCAGGCGCAGCCAGCTGCGCCTCGGTTTGGCCTCTGTCATAGGTAGTCCCTCCCCTTGTTTGTTTGAAACTTTTTTCAATTGTAACACAGAGGCGCGGATTCTTCAACGGAAATCTGGACCGTTAAAAGAATGAGGGCGCGTCGCCGGATTTTCACAGCGACGCGCCCAA
>JAFYIF010000154.1 GCA_017538775.1 Oscillospiraceae bacterium
AAGAGCCAGAAAAGCCGCACAGCGGCTAGATTTTTTTGTCAATTTTCGATTTTAAGACAGGGGGACGGTTCTTTTGTCTGCAAGCTGCAATGCAAATGCAAGACAAAAGAACCGTCCCCGCGTCCTCCGGCAAAAAGGCGTCAGGGAGAACCGCCTCCGCTGACACCTCAGAGCTTCTGATCCAATTCAGAAGGGACATATTTCATGATCTGTTCCACAGAACATCCCAGAATCCTGCACAAGTCGTTGATCGTCGTCGTGGTCAGCGGCTTGTTTTTTCTCAGCTTGTCCAGGGTCGAACTGGACAAATGATGCCTGGTGATCAAAGTATAGGTCGATTCTTTCGACTGTTTGAGCGTTTCCCAAAACGGCGCATAAGAGATCAAGACAATCACCCGCATCCATCGAATCGTCCACTGTGTTTGCTGCGTTTGCAGAGAACCGCCCCCGCGTCCGCATCATACCCACAGCAGCCGCGCCGCTGTGGTCATCACCAGCAGGAAGCCCAGGTTTACCGCCGTGAACAGACGGAGGAATCTTCCGCCCTCGCCGGGGCGGAGGAGGCGGAACTCGCTGAAGGTGATGAGGCTGGCCAGGGAGGAGATCAGGGTCCCCACGCCGCCGATGTTGACGCCCAGCAGCAGGGCGCGGTAGTTGTCCGTAAAACGTGACAGCAAAATGGCAGTTGGCACGTTGCTGATGAGCTGGCAGCTCGCCACCGGCACCAGCAGGCCGTCCCAGGCCAGCAGGCCGGAGAGGAAGCGGTGGACCTCCGGCACCCGGGACAGGTTCCCGGCGAAGATAAAGAACAGCACAAAGGTGCCCAGCAGCGGATAGTCCACCTGGGGCAGGGCGTCCCGGTCCGCCAGGGCCAGCACCGGCGTCACCACCGCCAGCCCCAGCCAGTAGGGCACCGCCCGGAACACCACGGCGATGCTCAGGGCGAACAGGGCCAGATACAGCGCGGCCCGGCGGCGGTTCAGCTTTTCCGGGAAATCCTCTGTGATGCGCAGCGGCTCCGGCTTCAGGAACAGGCAGCAGAGCGTCAGCAGCGCCACGGCCAGCAGGAAGGGCGGGAGCATGATGGACAAAAACTCCCCGGTGGGGATCTCAAAGCGGGAGTAGAGATAGAGGTTCTGGGGGTTGCCGAAGGGGGTCAGCATCCCGCCCAGGTTGGCGGAGATGTTCTGCAAAATGAACACATAGGCCATGTGCCGCCGCTGCCCGGTCACGTCCAGGGCGAAGTAGCCCAGGGGCAGGAAGGTGATGAGGGCCATGTCGTTGGCGATCAGCATACTGCCCAGGAAGGTGATGTAGACCAGGGCCAGGGCCAGCATCCGCAGGTTCCCGCTCAGGCGCACCAGCCGCCGGGCCAGGATCAGGAAAAACTTGATGTCCCGCAGCGCGCAGACCACGGCCAGGGTCAGGAACAGACAGGCCAGGGTCTTCCAGTCGAAGTAGTCCAGCCAGGCCGCATCCGGCGGCACCAGAAAGCTGGTGGTCAGCGCGGCGGCGAAGGCCACGCAGAGGACCGGGTTTTGCTTGAGAAATCGCAGCAGGCGCATGGGGAGGACCTCTTTCTCTGAATGAAGAATTGTGGTGTCGCTGCGCGACGGATTTTGAATGATCTCTGCGGGGGATGGCGGAAATTGGTTGACATTTGTCCTACAGTGTGCTATGCTGTGCGTGGAGAGTTAAACAAACGTCTACCAATAGGAGGTGGTTCTATGAAGTTATCGCTGTCCAACATGGAGTGGAAGCTGATGAACCGGCTTTGGGACGACGCGCCGCTGACCTTGATGGAGCTGACGCGAGCACTCGAGCCGGAGACCGGCTGG
>JAFYIF010000155.1 GCA_017538775.1 Oscillospiraceae bacterium
AGCTGGCGGAACAGCTCGTCCGGTTCCGGGCACAATTCCGTGATCGCAAAGCCGGGGGCATATTCCGCAAACAGGTCGTTCAGGGCGGGCTGCGTCGCCGTGCAGAGGACCGCGCTGGCCCGGAAGCGCTCCACCAGTTTGGCGATCGCCGCCACACAGGGCCGCAGGTGTTCCGTCGGGAGCATCTGCGCCTCGTCAAAAATCAGGACGCTGTTGGCGATGCGGTGCAGCTTGCGGCATTTCGCCGGGCGGTTGGCATACAGCGATTCAAAAAACTGCACGGCGGTGGTGACGACGATGGGGGCGTCCCAGTTCTCCATGGCTCCAAGGCTCCGGTAGCGGTCCGCGCTCTCCCCCTCCTTCGGTTCCAGGGAGACATTGGAATGGTGCTCCAGGACGTTTTCCGCGCCGAAGATCTCCCGAAACTTGTCCGCCGTCTGTTCGATGATGGAGGTATAGGGGATCACATAGATCACCCGCTCCATCCCGTGCCGCGCCGCGTGCCGCAGCGCGAAAGCCACGGATGCGACGGTTTTGCCGCCGCCGGTGGGAGCGGTCAGGGTGAACAGCCCCCGCTCCCGCGCCCCGCCCTCCAGGCAGGCGTTCAGGATCGCGCAGCGGTGGCGGTTCAGGGAAGTGCTCGGGTCCTGCCAGGGGGCGACATAGCGTTCCAGTTTCTCCAACAGGGCCGGGATCGTCTCCCCGGACGGTGTTTCCGTTTCCCGACCGGACATGAAGCGCTCCGTATCCAGATAGTCGGCGTCCACCAGGCAGGAGTAGAGCATACGGATGAGAAAGGAATCGGTCAGACGGTCTTTTCCGTAGCCCTCCGGCGGCTCTGTCGCTTCCAGGCGCAGGGGCATCTCATAGGCCGGAATGCGTCCCGCCAGAGCGCGCCGCAGTCTCCCGAACAGGGTCGGGTCCTCCGCGCTGTCGTTTCGGGCGTTTCCCCCGTCCGGAAGGCCGCCGTGGTGTCCCGCCACGCAGAAGGAGGCCCACTCCGCGCCCAGCCTCGCGCACTCCAGCGCGCCCGCCGCCGCATGATCGACGATTCTGCCGCCCCGGAGCCTCTCCTGAAACGCCGTCGAGCATTTTCCCACATCGTGGGCCAGACCCAGGATGCGCCCCTGTTCGCTCATGCCGAAGGACGCGGCAAAGCATTGACTGAGCGTGGCGGTTCCCTCCAGGTGCGCAAGTACGCTTTGCTCTCGCTGGTCTTCGGAAATGTGTGCCAGATACATAGCATCCGCTCCTTTCATGGTCACATTCTAAAAAAACTGCGCTTGTCTGGCTTTCTGGGAAACAGCATATCACAGATTCTTCCAGAATGCAAGAACTTTTTTCAGTGTTAGGAAAAGTGAAATATTTACTCGTATTTTTCTTGTCTTTTTCGCTCCACTTTTCCGCTCCATATGATATAATGCAGCTGTCGCATCGGCCAGGGCCGATGTGTGGATTGAAACAGTGTCAGGAACAGTGACGGGGCTTTGCTCCGTCTCTGTCCTTTTCCGGCCTCATCTCGCCCACAGGCATGAAAAAAGCGGGGCTGCGCAATGCCCGGAGAAGTCTCCTTCTCCCGGACTGCGCAGCCCCGGTTTTGGCTCTGTTTTTTGGATTCTCTTTTACACAGCGGCCTTGGCCTTGTCGCAGAGGGCGGTGAAGGCGGCGGGCTCGTGGATGGCCATTTCGCTGAGGACCTTGCGGTTCAGGTCGATGCCGGACTTTTTCAGGCCGTTCATGAAGGTGGAATAGTTCATGCCGTTGGCCTTGCAGCCGGCGCTGATGCGGGTGATCCACAGGCGGCGGAAATCTCTCTTTTTCAGGCGGCGGCTGATGTAGCTGTAGCGGCCGGACTTCATCATGGCCTGGTTGGCCATTTTGTAGTGCTTGCTCTTGGCGCCCCAGTAGCCCTTGGCCAGACCCAGGATCTTGTTTCTATGCTTGCGCGTCATCATCGCGCCTTTTACTCTTGCCATGGTCGATCGTCCTCCTCTTATTTATACGGAATCATGCGCTTGATGGCGGGCGTGTTCGTCGCATCCGCGATGGTGGTCTGACGGAGGCCTCTCTTGCGCTTGGTGGTCTTCTTGTTCAGGATATGGCTCTTAAAGGCGTGAGCCCGCTTCACTTTGCCGGTCTTGGTGAGATTGAATCTCTTCTTCGCGCCGGAATGCGTTTTCAGTTTCGGCATGATATGGTTTTCTCCTTCCTTGGTTGACAGTCAGTATTTGCGCCCTCGGCCCGTCTGGCGCGGCGGGACGCGGGATTTGGGGTGCTTATTTCTGCTTCGGAGAGAGGAACATGCTCATGTTCCGGCCCTCCAGCTTGGGGTTCTTGTCCATGGAGGCGATGTCCGCGCACTTGGCGGCATAGTCGCGCAGGAGCTGTTCGCCCAGGTGGGTGTGGGCCATCTCGCGCCCGCGGAAGCGGATGGTCACCTTCAGGCGGTTGCCCTCCGCCAGGAATTTCTGGCCGGCGCGCAGCTTGGTGTTGAAATCGTTGTCGCCGATGCTGGGAGACATGCGGATCTCTTTGATCTCGATCACGCGCTGCTTCTTCTTGGCTTCCTTTTCGCGCTTGGACTGCTCGAAGCGGTACTTCCCGTAGTCCATGATCTTACAGACCGGAGGCTTGCCGCCGGCCGCGATCATCACCAGATCCTTTTCCTTCGACTCGGCGATCTTCATCGCCTCCGCCGGAGGCATGATGCCGAGCTGTTCGCCGTTGTCGCCGATCAGACGAATCTCCGGCACGTTGATCTCCTCATTGACCAAATAATCCTGGTTTGCTATGTGAGAACACCTCCATCCAAAGAGAAAGCGCAGACGCACATGGCATCCGCGCAACGCAGTATGACCCCCCGCTCCGGGGACCATCCCATGATTGACCGCGGCGCACGCTCGCGTGGCCGGGTGAGGACGGACGCCATCCGTTCCTGCTTTGTTTTGCTGGGATAGTGTATCAGAGTCGGGGGGGGTTGTCAAGGGCTTTTTTCAGAAAGCGTAGTGTCATGCGAGGAGGCGAAGCCGACGTGGCAATCCCCCGGTTCTTGCATCCGCCCTGCCTGGTGGACGGAGGGGCCGAAGTCGGAGGCAGGTCCCGCTGTCCGGGGGATTGCCACACCAGTGCTGCGGCACTGGTTCGCAATGACAGGTGGATGTGCGCGGCGACGGCTCAGCTCTGGGCTTCGGCTTCCATGGCCAGAGCCAGCTTGACGATGCGGCTGGTGCCCAGGCGGTCCGCGCCCAGCTCAACAAAGCGCTCCGCGTCGGACAGGGTGGCGATGCCGCCGCTGGCTTTGACTTTTACCTTCGCGTCGCAGTGGGCGCGGAGCAGGGCCACGTCCTCGAAGGTGGCGCCGCCGGTGGAGAAGCCGGTGGAGGTCTTGATGTAGTCCGCGCCGGAGGCGGAGACGAGGCCGCAGAGCATGAGCTTTTCCGCTTCGGTCAGCAGGCAGGTCTCGATGATGACCTTGAGGAGTTTCCCTTCGCTGGCCCGCCGGACCGCCTGGATGTCAGCCAGCACGTCGCCCCAGGCGGCGTCCTTCACCATGCCCAGGTTCACCACCATGTCCACCTCGTCGGCCCCGTGGGCGATGGCGTCGGCGGCCTCGTAAGCCTTCACCGCGCTCGTGGCGTAGCCGTTGGGGAAGCCGATCACCGTGCAGATGGGCAGACGGTCCCCCACATAGCGTTTGGCCCCGGCCACATGGGCGGGCGGGATGCAGACGCTGGCGCAGCCGAAGCGGATGCCCTCGTCGCACAGGCGCTGGATCTCCGCCGCCGTGCAGTCCGGGCGGAGCAGGGTGTGGTCGCAGCGGGAGAGGATCTCATGCAGTTCCATGGCTCAGTTCTCCTTTTTTGTTTTGGTTTTCCCCATTATATCCCAGGCTTCGACGCATTGCAAGGGCGGGCATAATTCCCAGATCCCGGGAATAGGCTTGCAGTAATCTTGCGGCAATCAGGACAAGCGGAACGGGAGGAGCGAACATGGAAGAGGTCAGGGACAGCAACAGGGTCTTTTTGCGCGGCACGGTGAGCGAAGCGCCGGTCTATTCCCACGAGAGCCGGGGGGAGCGCTTTTATCGCTTTTCGCTGGACGTGGAGCGGCTGAGCGGGGCGGTGGACAGCGTACATATCCTCGCCCGGCAGCAGCTTCTGGAGGCGCTGACGCTGCCGGAGGCGGGGGACGGGGAGAAACTCTGCGTGGAGGGGGAACTGCGCACCTTCAACAACAAAAGCGGCGTCGGGGCGCGGCTGGTCATCAGCGTCTTTGCCCGTGCGCTCCGCTTTGAGGACGGGCCGGACGAAAACGACGTGGCGCTGGCCGGGGCGCTGTGCAAGGCCCCCAACTACCGCACCACGCCCATGGGCCGGGAGATCTGCGACCTGATGCTGGCGGTCAACCGGCGCTACGGGCGCAGCGACTATCTGCCCTGCATCGCCTGGGGCGCGGCGGCGCGGGAGGCCGCGCTCTGGGACGTGGGGGACAGCCTGCGCCTGAACGGGCGCATCCAGAGCCGCCGCTACAGCAAGACCGTGGACGGGGAGACCCTGGAAAAGACCGCCTATGAGGTCTCGGTCATTGAGATCGAGGAGGTATAGGCTCCCCCGTCTGCTCCAGCGCGACGTTCAGCGCGCCGCCGAGCAGCAGGAGCAGGCTCCAGATGTAGAGCCAGAACATCATGATGATGATGCCCGCGATAGAGCCGTA
>JAFYIF010000156.1 GCA_017538775.1 Oscillospiraceae bacterium
AAAACGGCGTTTCTCAGCCCGAAGGAGATCCGGGACAAGGCCGCGCTCCACGCCTCCCTGGCCCGGCAGCTGGACTTCCCGGACTGGTACGGCGGGAATCTGGACGCGCTATATGACCTGCTGAGCGCCTCGTCGGAGCGCGTCGCCGTCGTGCTGCTGGGCAATCGCGGCCTGGCGCAGACGCTGGGCGCAGACTATGAGCGCTTTATGGCCGTGCTGGAGGACCTGCGCCGGGAGACTGGCCGCGTCCGGGTGCTGCGGCTGCCCTGAGACCGGAGAAAACGAAAGAGAAAAGACGCGGAAGGGATCTGCTCCTTTCCGCGTCTCCGTTTGTCCAGTTTTATCCGCCGTGGGCCGCGAGCATTTCCCGCAGCTTTTCCAGCACCTCCGCCTCGGAAAGTCCGGCCCGGCGGCTCAGGTCGGCAACGGTGGCCCGCTTCAACAGCAGCTTGCCGGGGACCGTCTCCAGCAGCGAGAAGCGCCTGTCGATCTGCTTGGCCTCGTCCAGCAGCCAGGGACAGGTCTCCAACAGCCGGGCCAGGCGGGTCTGTCCGTCGATGTGCATGGTTTTTCGCTCCTTTCCCGATGAGATTCCACGTTGAGTGTAGCAGACCGGGGGAGAAATGTAAAGCTCGCGCAGAAGATGGACCTTTTCCGTCGGGATTGAGAAAAACGGAGGGGGAACACAACAAAAAGCGCCGGGTTCTGCCCTTTGTTGAGACAGGACCCGGCGTTTCTTTACAGCTTCGCTCCGCACTGATGGCAAAACATCTCGCTGCTGGGATTCTCTTCGCCGCAGTTTGGACAGGTTTTATACTTTTTGATATTATTCGACAGAACCGCGTTCTGCGAACTACGATTGAAAAATTGATGTGCGGACTCCAAGCCTTTTCTTTCTTCGTCCGTCTTAAGTACAGATCGAATCGTATCTGTGTTATCCACCAGCCTTCCAAACGCAAAGAGGGACAGCGACATCAGATAGGCGTAAGCCGCTCCACCGATCAGGATTCCGAAAAACAGTCCTGCGCGAAATTCTGTTCGTCCCCAGTTCCTTTCAAAACCAAATACAAATGCAAGTATAAGCGATGCCAAGAGCAGACAGCCGAACAACATCATGGCGATGCCTTGAAGTTTTTGTCCCGGTTTTTCAAACATGTTCACCAAATCCTCCTTTTTCTGACCGCAGATTTCAGCGGCTGATTTGTAATCATTATAACTCTTGTAATCGTTCTTTGTCAAGAGCGAATTGGTTACAATGTAAGCAAACCGAGGGGGTCGGACCATGAAAGAGAAGAAAACTGCGGTCATGACGATCCGCATGACCGAACAGACAAAAGCGACCATTGAACGCGAGGCGAACAAGAGAGAATGGACGCCGTCGAAAATGGCGGAAAAGATCCTGAGTACATGGGCGGGGCAACAGCAAGGGAATCAGGAAACGGGTTGACAAGCGGAACTGTCAAAACAAAAGAATCGAAAGAAAGCGCGTATGGGTTCCTGGTCTCAATACGCGCTTTTTCTTTCTTTCCGGTATTTTCAGAATGGGGGGATTTTTGCTATACTGGACATAGCATCATTTGGGAGCGGGGACCCGGTCCCGGAAATGGAGGAAACACCGATGAAAGCAACATGGAACAAGCGCGTCCTGGCGCTGCTGCTCTGTCTGGCGCTGGGGTTGGCGCTGACGCCGCCGGTGGCGCTGGCGCTGACGCCGTCGGCGGAGCTGGCGGGCAGCGAGGACATGCCGCTGGAGCTGACGGTCTTTGACAACAACCGCCCCGGCGACTACGGGGGCGAGACGGACGGCTATCTGGAGCTGGACCGCTCCGGCGCGCTCCACTTCGACCTGTCCGCCGCGGCCAGTCTGTCCGGCCCGGGGGAGATCCGGGGCGTCTGGCTGGTGGACGCGGAGAGCAAGGCCGTGCGCTATGACCTGCGCAGCGCCGCGTGCGGCGGGGACGACCAGTCCGCCGTGGACAGCTGGGAGGACGAGAACGGCCAGACCGTCTACTTCCTCAACGTCTGGATCCAGGGCCTGACGGTCTCCGGCGCGGCCCTGGGGGATTATCGGCTGAAGGTCCAGGCGGGCGGGGAGACGCTGTACTCCGAGGCCTACAGCGACGAGTACTACAGCACGGACGGCATGGTCCATGTGGTGCCCTTCGGGACTTTGTCCAGCGGCCCGAAGATCAGCACCGGCTGGCTCACGCCCGCCACGCTGGGCGAGGCCTACAGCGCCCAATTGGAGGCCACGCCGGAGGTGGGCGGGGCCATCACCTGGGCCGTCGTGGACGGGGCCCTGCCCGCTGGACTGAGTCTGGCCGCCGACGGCACGATCTCCGGCACGCCCACGGCCATGGGCAGCTCCACCTTCCGGGTGCGGGCCACGGAAACCGGGGGCGGCAGCAGCGAGAAAAGCTTCACCCTCTCCGTGGTGGCCCCGAAGCCCAAAATCACGAATCCCGAGGTACAGAACTACCGCCTGCCGGACGCCGAGGTGGGCGTCCCATACGCCTTCCAGCTCACGGGTGAGCCCGCCTTTCCGGGGGATACGCTGGTCTGGAGCATCTATCACCTGGAGGGCTACGACACCGGGGACCTGCCCGAGGGCCTGAGCCTGAATGAGACCAGCGGCCTGATCTCCGGCACCCCGGTGGAGGCCGGGGAATACCACTTCACCCCCTTCGTCACCGAGGTGGAGACGGGCAACGGCTACGGCCCCACGGTCTATCTGAGCGTCCGGGAGCACACGGTGGCGCTGGCGGCGCGGGAGACGCCCCAGGCGACCCTCTCCTATTCCGGGGACACCCTGCGCGTGGGGGGCGGCTACTCCGTCTATCTCTATCTGAACCGCAAGCCCCAGGCGGAGGAGACGGTCACCGCCGCGCTGGTCTACACGGACCGGGGCGGCCAGGCCCGGACCCAGGCGCTGCGCCTGGCCGACTGGGGCGGCAGCTGCTACGGCTCCGGCACCCTGCCCACGGACGCGGGGCACGTGGACCGCTTCGCCTTCTACCTGAACGGGGAGGAATTCGCCGCCGCCCCGGTGAACGCGGACACCGCGCCGGTGCTGCGCGTCTCCTTTACCGGGGACGCGGCCCAGAGCGTCTATCTCGCCGTGAAAAACGCCGCGGGCGAGGAGGTCTGCCACCAGTACCTCTACCGGACCAACGAGCCGCTCACGCTCTACAACCTGGCCGCCGGGACCTATACGCTGGAGCTGTGCGGCTATGTGTCCTGGTTCGGCAACCTGAACTTCGGCACTGCCACGGCCACGCTGCGCCCCGGCCAGACCACGGAGCTCACGCTGCCGGTGACGACCCACGCCTCCGCCAGCATCAGCCCCCGGGTGACGGCGGACGGGCAGGACCTGTGGTATTGCAGCTGGGGCTGGTACGCGGACGCGGCCTGTACGCGGCTGCTCAGCACGGCGCGCAGCTACGCCCTGCTGGACGACGACACGGTGTGGTTCCGCGCCGGACCCTCGGCCTCCGGCTCCGTGGAGTGGACGGACTCGGCCCCCCTGCGCGTGACGCGGCAGACGGCCCAGTACGTGGAGGTCCCGCTGACGAAAAAGGCGATGATCCCCGTCACCGTCACGGTGCGCGCAGAGAAGACCGACGGCAGCGGCACCTGGGAAAGCGGGGACTTCTTCCTCACCGTGGCCCGGCCCGGACAGGAGGGCTATGTGGATTCCGTCCGGCACTGGGGGACCGCCGGGGAGGCCTTCCCAGTGGAACATATCACCGCCGGTACGGTCCTCACGGTCTGCGCCCGCAACGGCTGGTACGTCAGCGAGGACCACAGCCCCCGGAGCTATACGGTCACGGAGGCGGACCTGGC
>JAFYIF010000157.1 GCA_017538775.1 Oscillospiraceae bacterium
CGGCGGACGGTGTGGATTTCCCGTCCGCCGCGCCCCGGCTTTTCGTTTTCAGAGGGCGGCTTCCAGTTTTTGCCGGATGGCGGCGATGAAGGTCTCGCTGTCCACCGGGGCCGGGCGCGTGTCCATCAGCACGGCCAGGTCCCCGGTGACGGTGCCGTCGGCGATGGTGTCCAGCACGGCGCGCTCCAGCGTGTCGGCGAAGCGGCAGAGGGCGGCGTTGCCGTCCAGCTCCCCCCGCTTGCGCAAGGCCCCGGTCCAGGCGTAGATCGTCGCCACCGGGTTGGTGGAGGTGCGCTCGCCCCGGAGCCAGCGGTAGTAGTGCTGGGTGACGGTGCCGTGGGCGGCCTCGTACTCAAAGCAGCCGTCGGCGCTGACCAGCACGCTGGTCATCATGGCCAGGGAGCCGAAGGCGGTGGAGATCATGTCGCTCATCACGTCGCCGTCGTAATTCTTCAGCGCCCAGATCATGCCGCCGTTGGAGCGGACGATGCGGGCCACGGCGTCGTCGATCAGGGTGTAGAAATAGGTGATCCCGGCGGCCCGGAAGCGCTCCCGGTACTCCTCGTCATACAGGCGCTGGAAGGTCTGCTTGAAGAGGCCGTCATATTGCTTCATGATGGTGTCCTTGGCGGAGAACCAGAGGTCCCGGCCCTCGCTCAGGGCGAACTCGAAGCAGGAGCGGGCGAAGTTTTCGATGGAGCTGTCCTTGTTGAAGCAGCCCTGGAGCACGCCGGGGCCTTCGAAGTCGTAGACGGTCTCCCGCATGGTGGTCCCGTCCGCCCCGGTGAACAGCAGCTCGGCCTTGCCGGGGCCGGGGACGCGGAACTCCGTGTCCTTGTAGAGGTCGCCGTAGCTGTGGCGGGCCACGGTGATGGGCTCGGTCCAGCCGGGGATGAAGGGCCGCAAGCCGGGACAGGGGATGGGCGTGCGGAACACGGTGCCGTCCAGGATGGCCCGGATGGTGCCGTTGGGGCTGCGCCACATCTGCTTGAGGCTGTATTCGCTCATCCGCTGCTCGTTGGGGGTGATGGTGGCGCACTTGACGCCCACCCGCAGCCGCCGGATGGCCTCCGCCGCCTCCACGGTCACCCGGTCGTCGGTGGCGTCCCGGTGGTTCAGGTGGAGGTCATAGTATTCGGTGTTCAGTGCCACAAAAGGCTCCAGCAGCTCCCGCTTGATCAGCGCCCAGAGCACCCGCGTCATCTCGTCCCCGTCCATCTCCACGATGGGCGTCATCATCCGGATCTTTTCCATTTCAGTCTCCGTCCTTTCTGGCTTTATACCAGTTCATCAGGCAGCCGCGCTCCACGATGTCCCGCTCCTCCGGGGTGAAGTTCGGCAGCAGCAGCGCGATCTCGCCGGTCCGCCCGTCGCTGCGCCAGACCCTGGCCGTGAGCTTGTCCGCGCCGCGCTCCACCGCCTCGCGCACATTCGGGACGAAGAGCAGGTCCCCCGGCTCGTAGTCGAAGGGAGTCTCCGGGGCGATGGTGAAGGGGAGCATCCCCCAGTTGATGCAGTTGGAGCGGTAGCGCTTGGTGGCGTACTCCCGGCAGATGTTGGCCGCGCCGCCCAGCACCCGCTGGCAGGAGGCGGCCTGTTCCCGGGCCGAGCCGTCGCCGGGCTTCTCCGCGAAGATGGCCGAGCCGATGCCGGTCCGCGCCAGCAGCGCTCTGTCCAGGCCCCAGGCTTCCATGGCCGTAAGCAGCTCCGGCGCGTAGCGCCCCGCCGCCCGGTCGGATTCCAGCTTCCGGATCTCCGCCGTGCGGCCCACATAGGCCGGGTCCCGGCGGCTCAGGGCGAAGGAGGCCAGCTTCAGGGGGTTGGAGCGGTAGCTGCTGGTCTCCCCGGAGGGGATCAGCTCATCCGTAGTGGTCACCGGGTCGTGCAGCACGCTGGCCAAAGACAGCAGCAGATGCTCCGGCAGGGCCGGGATGGGCGGCCAGGCCACGATGTTGGGGCCGAACTGCAGGGGGGCTTCCGGCTCGGCCTTGCCGTAGCCGAAGTAGACCCGCCGCTCATACGGCCCCCGGTCATAGCGCCGCTGCACCGGGGCGGGGGGCGCGTAGTCCAGGTCCGTGGCCGCGGTCAGCACACCGCCGTTGCGGGCGGTGGCGGCGATGGAGCGGGCGTCCATCAGCAGCACGCCGGAGAACTGCCCGTCGCCGGGGCGGGAGCCCTCCCGGTTGGGGAAGTTTCGGGTGGTGTGGCGGATGGACAGGGCGTTGTGGGAGGGCACGTCCCCGGCACCGAAGCAGGGGCCGCAGAAGCAGGGCTTCAGCAGCGCGCCCGCCGAGGTCAGCTTTTCGGAAAGGCCGGATCGCAGCATCTCCAGCTCCACCGGGATGCTGGGGGGATACAGGGTCAGCTCAAAGCCGCCGCTGTCCAGCCCGTGGCCGTCCAGAATCGCGGCGGCCTCGGCCAGGTTGTCGAACATGCCGCCGGAGCAGCCGGCGATGACGCCCTGCTCCACCCGCAGCTTCCCGTCCACCAGCTTGTCCGTCAGCTTCGGGCAGACCTTGCCGCCGAACTGCTTTTGGGCGCGCAGCTCGAGCTCCCGGAGGATGTCCCCGGCGTTGGCCTGGAGCTCGTGGATCGTCACGCCCTCGGAGGGGTGGAAGGGCAGGGCCGCCATGGGCTCAATGGCGGACAGGTCGATCTCCACCATGGCGTCATACTCCGCGCCCTGGGCCGGGCGCAGCTCCCGGTAGTCCTCCGGGCGGCCATGGATCGCGTAATATTCCTCCACCACGCCGTCGGTCTGCCAGACGGAGCTGAGGCAGGCGGTCTCGGTGCTCATCACGTCGATGCCGATGCGGTAGTCCATGGGCAGACCGGCCACGCCGGGCCCGGCGAACTCCAGCACCTTGTTCTTCACAAAGTTGTTCTTGTATACGGCGGTGCACAGGGCGATGGCCACGTCGTGGGGTCCCACCCCCTGCCGGGGCGCGCCCGTCAGCCAGACCAGCACCACCTGGGGCGGGGCCGATTCCCAGCCGTCGCCCAGCAGCTGCTTCACCAGCTCCGGGCCGCCCTCGCCCACGCCCATGGTGCCCAGGGCACCGTAGCGGGTGTGGCTGTCGGAACCCAGCACCATGCGTCCGCAGCCGGCCAGCTCCTCCCGGGCGTACTGGTGGATGACCGCCATGTTGGCCGGGACGTAGATGCCGCCGTAGCGCCGGGCGGCGGAGAGGCCGAAGGCGTGGTCGTCGGCGTTGATGGTGCCGCCCACGGCGCAGAGGGAGTTGTGGCAGTTGGTCAGCACATAGGGCACGGGAAAGCGCGTCAGCCCGCTGGCGGAGGCGGTCTGGATGATGCCCACATAGGTGATGTCATGGCTGATGAGACTGTCAAAGCGGATGGAGAGCTTGCCCGGCTCACGGCTCCGGTCATGGGCGGAGAGGATGCCGTAGGCGATGGTGCCGCTGCGGTCGGGAGCGGCGGCGGCCTCAAGCGGGACGGGACGGCCCTCGGAAAGCCGGACAGGCCCGGCGTGAAGGTGGAGCATATCTGTCGCCTCATTTCGTAATAAATCTGTGTCTTGTGCGCTCCAGTATAGCAAATGGCGCGCCGTTTCGCAAGCAATGCAAAAAGAAACTACATACCATTCAAATTCCCGGGAAACTTCCGGGATTTCCTTGGTAAGAATGACAAATGTTGAAATTCCGAAGATTCATTCTTGCAATTTGGGGGGCGGGATGGTATCCTGTTGCAAACTATCCCATTGACACGGAAGGATGACAGACGATGCGCAAGGACCAATCGGAGCTGAATTCTTACATCGAGCAGCTCTGTTCCTCCATGACCGACCAATACAGCATCCCGGAGCGCTATTACCGGGGCGGCGCGGTGAAGCGCGGACTGCGCAATGCCGACGGCACCGGCGTGATGGCGGGGGTGACGCGCATCGGCAGCGTACAGGGCTATTATCTGCGGGACTACGAGAAGGTCCCCATGCCCGGGGAGCTGTACTACCGGGGCATCAACGTCACGGAGATCGTGGAGAGCCACGGGCGCGAGGGCACCTTCGGCTATGAGGAAGTGGCCTATCTGCTGCTGTTCGGCAGCCTGCCCAACGCCGAGCAGCTCCGGCAGTTCAACGCGATCCTCTCCAGCGCCCGGAAGCTGCCTGAGGGCTTTTTCGAGGACATGATCCTCAAGGCCCCCTCCCGGAACATCATGAACAAGCTGGAGCGCAGCGTGCTGGTGCTCTACTCCTTCGACGAGAACCCGGACGAGATCACGATGGAAAACGTCATGCGCCAGTCCATCGAGCTGATCAGCCGCTTCCCCACCATCGTGGCGGACGCCTACGCGGTCAAGCGGCACCACTTCGACGGGAAGAGCCTCTACATCCACAACCCCTCGGAGCGCCTCTCCCTCTCGGAGAACTTCATCCGCATGATCCGCAAGGACAAGGTCTTCACCGAGGAGGAGGCCCGGCTGCTGGACCTGATGCTGATCCTCCACGCGGAGCACGGCGGCGGCAACAACTCCACCTTCTCCTGCCGCACTCTGTCCTCCACGGGTACGGACACCTACAGCGCCGTGGCCGCGGCGGTGGGCGCGCTGAAAGGCCCGCTCCACGGCGGGGCCAACGCCAAGGTCATGGAGATGCTGGGCCACATCGACGCCAACGTGCCCGA
>JAFYIF010000158.1 GCA_017538775.1 Oscillospiraceae bacterium
ATGCAACAGGTTTTTTTCGTTTTTTTGAGGCTTCCGCCTCCTTCGGTTCCTTTGAGCGTGAAATGCTTGGGGGAATGGGTAAAGAGGGGGCTTTTTTGATTCTATGGCAGTCTCCTGTAGGGAACGCCCTCGCGTCCTGGAATCGATGGGTTGCGCGTGCGCCGGGGCTGGCGGCTTGACGGGAGCGGTGCCGGGGGCGTCGAGGACGCCGCCCCCTGCAAGGGCGGCAAAGCAAAGGCGGAAAAACTCTTTTTCTTTCCGCCGCATTTTCCAGCAGTTCAGCCATCGTCGCGTTCTCCTTCGTGCGTTTGATGGATGCCATGATTGCCCATGCGCGATTTTTTTGCAATTCTCTCCGCCCTGTGCTATGATAATTCCATCTTAGCCCGGGAGGTGAGGCCCCTTGAAAAAGCTGGACCTCGAGCTGCGCTATCTCAAAGGCGTGGGGGAGACCCGCGCCAGGGCCCTGGGAAAGCTGGGGCTTTTTCGGCTGGGCGATCTGCTGCGCTTTTTCCCCCGGAGCTATGAGGACCGGACGCACTTCACCCCCATCCGGGACGCGCCGCTGGAGCAGCCGGTGTGCATCCGGGCCATGGTGGCGGATCAGCCCATGCTGAGCACCCTCCCCGGGGGGCGGCAGGTGGTGCGCTTCCGGGCGGTGGACGACAGCGGCGGCGTGCTGATCAGCTATTTCAACGCCCCATACGTCCGGGACCGGCTCCGCCAGGGGGAGACCTACGCCTTCTATGGCCGCATGGGGGGCTATGGGGACGCCCGGAACATGGTCAACCCGGAGTTTGAGCCGGAGGCGCAGCTGGGGGACAAGACCGGGCGCATTCTGCCCCGCTATCGCCTCAGCGCCGGGCTCAGCAACCGGATGCTGATGCGCTATGTGCGCCAGGCCCTGGACCAGGCCGGGGACGCGCTGCCCGACGCCCTGCCGGAGGACGTGCGCACGGGGCAGGAACTCTGTCAGGCCCGCTTTGCCTATGAGAACATCCACTTTCCGGCGGACTTCGGCGCGCTGGAGCTGGCCCGGCGGCGGCTGGTGTTTGAAGAGTTCTTCACCCTGGCCTGCGCCCTGGGGCGGCTGCGGGCCGGGCGGCAGGGGGAGCCGGGCATCCCGGTCCGGGGGCCGGACATCGCCGCCTTTTATGAGACCCTCCCCTTCTCCCCCACCGGGGCCCAGCGGCGGGCGGTGGACCAGGCCTTGTTGGACATGGCCTCGGACCGGCCCATGAGCCGTCTGGTGCAGGGGGACGTGGGCAGCGGCAAGACCGCCGTGGCGGCGGCCTGCGTCTGGGCGGTGTGCAAGGCCGGGTTCCAGGCCGCCTTCATGGCCCCCACGGAGATCCTGGCCGAGCAGCATCTGGCGACGCTCCGGGGCTTTCTGGCCCCCCATGGGCTTCGGGTGGAGAAGCTCACCGGCGGGATGAAAGCTGCGGAGAAGCGGGCGGTGAAGGAGGCCCTGGCCGCCGGGGCGGTGGACCTGGCGGTGGGCACCCACGCCCTGCTGACCGGGGACGTGGCCTTTTCCCGGCTGGCCCTGGTCGTCACCGACGAACAGCACCGCTTCGGCGTCCGGCAGCGGGGGGCCCTCTCCGCCAAGGCTCAGGGGGAGACGCCCCATGTGCTGGTCATGTCCGCCACGCCCATCCCCAGGACTCTGGCGCTGATGATCTACGGCGACCTGGACGTGAGCGTGCTGGACGAGCTGCCCCCCGGGCGGCAGAAGGTGGACACCTTCGCGGTGGACGAGCGCTACCGGGAGCGGCTGAACGGCTTCATCGAAAAGCTGGTGGGCCAGGGCCGTCAGGTCTTCGTGGTCTGCCCCAAGGTGGAGGAGGAGCCGGACGCCCCCTTCGCCCCGAAGCTCAAGAGCGCCCAGGAACACGCCGACGCGCTGCGACAGCGCTTTCCCCGGCTCCGGGTGGGCTGCGTCCACGGGCGGCTGCGGGCGAAGGAGAAGGAGGCCGTCATGTCCGCCATGGCCGCCGGGGATCTGGACATCCTGGTGAGCACCACGGTCATTGAGGTGGGCGTGGACGTGCCCAACGCCGCGCTGATGATCGTCGAGAACGCGGAGCGCTTCGGCCTCAGCCAGCTGCACCAGCTCCGGGGCCGGGTGGGGCGCGGGCAGCACAAGAGCTGGTGCATCCTGATGAACGCCGCCCGCAGCCCGGAGGCCCGGGCGCGGCTGGAGGCCCTGTGCAAAACCGGCGACGGCTTTCGCATCAGCGAGGAGGACCTGCGGCTGCGGGGTCCCGGGGACTTCTTCGGCGCCCGGCAGCACGGCCTCCCGGAGATGCGCATCGCCGACCTGGGGGCCGACCTGCGGGAACTCCAGCGCGCCCAGGACGCCGCTGCGGATGTGCTGGAACGGGATTCCGAATTCTGTCAACCCGAAAACGCCGCGCTGCGGGAGCAGGTGGAGGACCTGCTCCGCCGGGCCGCCGGGACCCTCAACTGATTCATATTTGACCGCCTTTCCGCCATACCTTTGTACAAGTATGATCGGGGAGGCGGTTTGCTTTGGGCTTGCGGGGAAAGCTGGCGCGGGACACGGCGGTGCTGACGGCGGCGGCGGTGGTGATGCGCTGTGTGGGCATGGTCTGGCAGGTCTGGCTTGGGATGCGCATCGGGGCGGCGGGGCTGGGGCTTTGGCAGCTGGTGGCCAGCGTCAACGTCTTCACCTCTACCCTGGCCATCAGCGGCATCCGCTTCACCACCACCCGGCTGGTCAGCGAGGAGCTGGGGGCCGGGCGCTCCGGCGGGGCTGCGGGGGCGGTGGGGCGCTGTCTGGGCTACGCGGCCTTTTTCGGGCTGGCGGCCTTTGCGGTGCTGCGGCTGGGGGCGGAACCCATCGGCTTTCTCTGGGTGCGGGACGCCCGGACCGTGCGGAGCCTGAAGCTTTTGAGCTACACCCTGCCCATGATCTCCCTGAGCTGCGTCCTGAACGGCAGCTTCGTGGCCAGCGGGCGGGCCGGGGTCAGCGCCGCCGTCCAGGTGGCCGAACAGCTGGCAGCCATCGCCGCCGTGGCCGTTCTGCTCTCTCGCAGTCCGGCGGGGGACCTGGAGGCCTGTTGCGCCGCCATCGCCGGGGGGAACATCCTGGCCGACGGCTTTTCCCTGCTGCTGTCCGCCGGGCTGTTTCTGCTGCTGCGGCGGCGCGGGCGCATCCTGCGGGGGCAGGGCGAGCCGCTCCCCGGCGGCGGGGCGCTGACCGGGCGGATGCTGCGCCTGGCCTTTCCGCTGGCCCTCTCCGCCTACGCCCGGACGGGGCTGACCACGCTGGAAAACCTGCTGGTGCCCCGGAAGCTCCGCTCCTCCGGCCTCAGCGCCGACTCCGCCCTGGCCGGTTACGGCACCGTCACCGGCATGGTGCTGCCGGTGATCTCCTTCCCCTCCTGTCTGCTGGGGGCGGTGGCGGAGCTGACCGTGCCGCTGCTGACCGCGGCCCAGGTGCGCCGGGACCGGGCGGGCATCCAGCGCAGGGTGCGGCGGCTGCTGGCCTACGCCCTGGGCTTTTCCCTTTTCTGCGCCCTCTTCCTCTTTCTGTTCGCGGAACCGCTGGGTTGGCTGATCTACCGCCGGACGGAGGTGGGGAGCTATATCCGCCTGTTCGCCCTGATGGTGCCCTTCCTCTACTGCGACATCGTCATCGACGGCTGCCTCAAGGGGCTGGGGCAGATGCTCTGGAGCATGGGCTTCAACGTGGCGGAGGCCGCCATCGGGGTCGTGCTCATCGTGACGCTGCTGCCCCGCTTCGGGCTGCGGGGCTATCTCGCCGTGCTGTTTTTCAGCGAGATCTTCAACGTCTCCCTCTCCCTCTGGCGGCTCCGGCGGGTCACCCGGGGGAACTCGGAGACGTAAGAAAAAGGTTTTCATGGCTTTTTGGCCCGGACTGTGGTACCATAGCCTCAGCATGGCCCGCACAAAGGGCGCGGGCCGGGGAAAGGACGAACGCAAATGAAAC
>JAFYIF010000159.1 GCA_017538775.1 Oscillospiraceae bacterium
GCCCGGCAGACCGGAGGACGGCCAGACGCCCGGGGACGGGCAGACGCCGGAACGGCCTGCGGGCCGCTACCGGGATGTGGCCCCTGACGCCTGGTACCGCTCCGCGGTGGACGGCGCGACCGAGCGGGGGCTGATGCAGGGCACCGGGGAGGACAGCTTCTCCCCGCAGCTCTCCGCCACCCGCGCCATGGCCGCGGTCATCCTCTACCGCCTGGCCGGCTCCCCGGAGGTGGAATACAGCGAAGCCTTTTCCGACGTGCCCCAGGGCAAGTGGTACACCGACGCCGTGATTTGGGCGGCCCGGGAGGGGATCCTCCTGGGCTACCCCGACGGGAGCTTCTACCCCGGCGCGGCGGTGACCCGGGAGAGCCTGATCACGATTTTGTTCCGCTACGCCGCCCGGAGCGGGGACGCGGAGGCCGAGGGGGATCTGAGCGCCTATTCCGACGCGGACAGCGCCTCCGACTGGGCGCAGGTGGCCCTGCGCTGGGCCGTCGCCGCCCGGATCCTGCAAGGCGACGGCGACGGCAGGCTGAACCCCCGGAACGAGACCACGCGGGCGGAGCTGGCGCAGATCCTGATGAACTGGCTGGACTGACGGGCGTTTTGTTTCCCGCTTGACAATCTCCCCCGGCTGTGTCATGCTGACTCTGTCCCCGCCGTCTGCGCGGGGATGAGTCACAGAGAACCGTCCCTTCTGACTCATTTTTGACTGGAAACAGGAGGAACCCTGCCATGTCCTGCACTACCATCCTGGTCGGAAAAAAGGCCAGCAACGACGCTTCCACCATGATCGCCCGGACGGACGACGGCCACTTCGACGTGAAGAAGCTGGTGGTCGTGGAGCCGGAGCAGCAGCCGCGGGTCTACCGGAGCGTTCTATCCCATCTGGAGATCCCGCTGCCGGAGGAGCCGCTGCGCTACACCGCCTGTCCCAATGTGGACCCGGCCCGGGAGGGCATCTGGGCGGCCACGGGCATCAACGCCGCCAACGTGGGCATGACCGCCACGGAGACCATCACCTCCAACCCCCGGGTGCTGGCCGCCGACGGGCTGGTGGAGTACCGGAAGCCCCGGAGCAGCGACGAGCCGGAGCAGCCCGGCGGCATCGGGGAGGAGGACCTGGTGGTGCTGGTCCTGCCCTACATCCGCAGCGCCCGGGAGGGCGTGCTGCGGCTGGCCGCGCTGCTGGAGCGCTACGGGACCTATGAGTCCAACGGCGTAGCCTTCAACGACGAGAACGAGATCTGGTGGATGGAGACCATCGGCGGCCACCACTGGATGGCCCGGCGGGTGCCGGACGAGGTCTGCGTGGTCAACCCCAACCAGTTCGGCATGGATGCCTTTGACCTGGACGATGCCTTCGGCGAACAGAAGGAACACCTCTGCTCCGAGGACCTGCGGGAATTCATCGCGGAAAACCGCCTGGACCTGAATCAGAATGGCCGCTTCAATCCCCGGGACGTGTTCGGCAGCCACCGGGACATGGACCACATCTACAACACCCCCCGGGCCTGGTATGTGGGCCGTTGGCTGACGCCCCACGACCGACGCTGGAACACAGAGTTCGGCCCGGAGAGCGACGATCTGCCCTGGTGCATGATTCCGGAGCGCAAGATCGCGGTGGAGGACGTGAAGCATCTGCTCTCGGCCCACTATCAGGGCACGCCCTACGACCCCTACAGCGGCCAGGACACGGGCAAGCGGGGGATGTACCGCTCCATCGGCATCAACCGCACCGGCGTCACCGCCGTCTGCCAGATCCGCAGCGGGGTCCCGGAGCCGCTGCGGGGCGTGGAGTGGGTCTGCTTCGGCTCCACCACCTTCGCCGCCCTGCTGCCGGTCTACACCCAGGTCTCCGCCATGCCCCGCTATCTCAGCGGCGTGGAGCTCCAGCCCTCCACGGAGACCTTCTACTGGGGCAGCCGCCTGATCGCGGCCCTGGCCGACCCCCACTACGCCGCCTGCATCCAGCAGATCGAACGCTATCAGGACGCCGTCGCCACCCGGGGCCGCGCCATTCTGCGGAAATATGACCAAATCGTGGCGGAGGGCGGGGACCACTCCCTGCTGGAGGAGGCCAACGAGGCCCTGGCGGACATGGCCCGGGAGCAGACCCTGGACACCCTGGATAAGGTCCTGCTGGAGGCCAGCCAGCGGATGAAAAACGGATTCAACCGGGCGGACAACTGAAACGGGAAGGTTTGGAATCAAATATGGGTATCGGGTGGCAGGAAGCAATCCCTGTCACCTTTTGCACATGCGCCGTCCGATCCCGATCAAAAGATGCAGCGTTTGTTTCAATTGGTAGTGACAATTCAGTCAATCTATAGTATCATAATGACACTGCGGAAAGCGAGGGCGGAACATGAACTTTGGGAAAGAGACGGAAACGCTTGAATTCAAGAAATCCACCGGTGAAATGAAAGAGGCGATGATCTCTGTCGCGGCCATTCTGAATAAGCATGGGATCGGGACGCTCTATTTCGGCATCAAGCCGAATGGCGATGTCTGCGGACAGGATGTCTCCGAATCCTCTCTCAGAGACGTGTCCCGAGCGGTATATGAAAGCATACGTCCTCAGATATATCCTGCGATCGAAGAGGTCATCCTGGACGGAAAACACCTGATCAAGCTTGAATTTAACGGCAATCTTACGCCCTATTCCGCTGCGGGAAGGTACTACCTTCGGACCGCCGACGAGGATCGTTTGGTCACGCCCGAAGAGCTGAAAAGTTTTTTCGTTGCAAATGAATACCGTGAAAAGTGGGAGAAAGCGCCTTCGCCCGCTTCGATCAGACAGGTCGATCAGGGCACGGTCAAAGCCTTCTGGCAGAAAGCCGTTTCCGCCGGAAGACTGCCGGAGGGAAGATATTCTTGTCCGGTCATCCTGAAACGATTTGGCCTTGTCAGCGGGGACAAGCTGAATCACGCGGGGGAATATCTGTTTGGAAGCACACATCCCGTCACGCTGAACGCGGCGATCTTTGCGACAGACGAAAAGCTCACGTTCCTTGACATGAAGCGATTTGAGGATAACATCTGTAATCTTCTTGGCCTGGCAGAAGAATACATCCTGAAGAATATCCGGTGGCGGAGCGAGATCATCGGGGCAGAGAGAACGGAGATACCGGAAATCCCTGTGGCGGTCATCCGGGAGGTTTTGGCGAACGGCTTCGCCCATGCATCGTACAACGGCCATACATACCATGAAATTTGTATTCATCCGGGCATGATTACGATCTATAGCCCCGGGAAATATGCCAGCGATCACCAGCCGGAAGAGTATATGAAGGGAAACCATGAGTCTGTCATCCGAAATGCTACGATTGCAAAGATCCTATACCTTAACAAGTCAATCGAACAGTTTGGAAGCGGGTTTAAGCGTATCCACAGTCTATGCAAAGATGCGGGTATCCGCTTCACCTATGAGAGCGACGACCTGGGCTTTAAGTTCATCCTATATCGCCCGAAGATTCAAAGTGACAGTCCCAGTGTCCCTTTGGATGTCACTTTGAATGCGACAGAGACGGCTGTACTCGCCATTCTGAAACAGAAACCGGATTCCTCGCGCAATGAGATTGCGGACAAGATCTCTAAAACGGTCAGAACCGTACAAAGAGCCCTGGACTCCTTAAGGGACAAAGGATACATCCAACGCATCGGGTCCAAGCAGGAGCCTCGATGGGAAGTGCTGAAATGAGACACGATCGCAGCGCATAACAGACGAGTTTGACGATGAAAGCAGACGCGGTACAGGTTTTTCAGCCTGTACCGCGCCCTTTCGTTTTGTTTTTCAGTTTTTTTCCACAGTCGTCCCGTGCGCCGCCTCAGTTCAGCTCATAGGCCGCCCGGACGCCCTTGTAGGTCATGTAGCAGTCCAGCTTCGCGGTGACCTCCCAGGGGGCGTGCATACTCAGCACCGGCACGCCGGCGTCGATGGTGGAGATGTTGCGGTCGGCCATGAAGAGGGCCACGGTGCCGCCGCCGCCCTGGTCCACCTTGCCCAGCTCGGCCATCTGCCAGATCACCCCCGCCTCGTGGAAGAAGCTTCTCAGCTTTGCCACGGTCTCGGCGTCGGCGTCGTTGGCTCCACCCTTGCCCCGGGAGCCGGTGTGCTTGGCGATGCCCATGCCGTAGTTCAGCTTGGCAGCGTTGCGGAACTCGCTGACCTCCGGGAAGTTGGGGTCATAGCCGATGCACACGTCCGCGCTGACGCAGAGGCTCCGCTCCAGGCAGCGGCGCAGCGGCACGTCCTGGGCCGCGCAGAGGTCCTCCATGAAGGTGTCGAAGGCGGCGGAGCGCATCCCGCTGGTGCCCATGGAGCCGATCTCCTCCTTGTCCGCCAGGATGCAGACGGCGCTGGTCTCCGGCGCGTCCAGGTCCAAAATCGCCCGCAGCTCCGCGTAGGCGCAGACCCGGTCGTCCTGGCCGTAGCCGCCGATGAAGCTCCGGTCCAGGCCCACGTCCCGGGCCGGAAAAGCGGGGACGGCCTCCAGCTCGGCGGAGAGGAAGTCCTCCTCCGTGATGCCGTAGCGGTCGTTCAGGAGGCTGAGCACGGCCAGCTTCACCCGGTCCTTACCCGCGTCGGCGTAGGGCTGGCTGCCGATGAGCAGGTTCAGCTTCTCGCCGGGCACCAGCTCGTCGGGCTTCTTCTGCATCTGGTCCTTGGCCAGATGGGGCAGCAGGTCCGTGATGTACAGCACCGGGTCGGCCGGATCGTGGCCGATGACCACCTCCACCACCTGCCCGTCCCGCAGGGCCACCACGCCGTGCAGCTCCAGGGGGATGGTGACCCACTGGTATTTCTTGATGCCGCCGTAGTAGTGGGTGCGGAGATAGGCCAGTTCCCGGTCCTCATACATCGGGAGCTGTTTCAGGTCCAGGCGCGGGGAGTCCACATGGGCGGCGGCCACGGTGACGCCCTCGGCCAGACTCTTTTTGCCCAGCACCGCCAGCAGCAGGCTCTTGCCCCGGTTGCTCCGGTAGAGCTTCATCCCCGGCTCCAGCGCCATGCCCGGCGCGAAGGGCACGAAGCCCCGGGCCTCCGCCTGGCGGATGGCCTCCGCCACCGCCTCCCGCTCCGTCTTCGCCGCGTTCAGAAAGGCCTTGTAGTCCTCGCAATAGGCCTCCATAGCCAGGCGCTCCGCGGTGTCGATCCGGTCATAGCCGTTCTTCTGCTCGTAGAACAGCTCGGCGCGCACGTCGTTTTCCTGCTTGTTCTCACTCATGTCTGCCAAGTACCTCCGTAAAATAGTTCTTGCATTTCTCTTCAAAGCTGGCCCGATCCCCGTCGTTGACCAGCACATGGTCGCAGTGTTCCCGGAACCATTCGTCGCTGTGCTGGGCCGCGATGCGCGCCCGGGCGGCCTCGGCGGGGATGCCGTCCCGGGCCATCAGCCGCCGGACCCGGTCCTCCGCCGGTGCGGTGACCGCCACCTTGGGCCAGGTGCGGCGGCCGGATTCGATGTTCAGCAGCTCAATGGCGTCAATGGCCGCCAGGGTCCCGCCGGACATGGCGTGGGCGCGCAGCCGGGCCTCGATCTCGTCCTGGACGTATTTGTGGGTGATGGCGTTCAGGTCCGCCAGGGCCGCCGGGTCGGAGAAGACCCGAGCTGCCAGGGCCCGGCGGTCCAGCGCCCCGTCCCGATAGACCGGGCCGAAGCGCGCCGTCAGCTCCTCCCGCAGCGCCGCGCTTTCCACGGTCAGCTCGTGGTAGATCTGGTCCGCGTCCAAGATCAGCGCGCCCAAGTCCTCCAGACAGCGCAGGGCCGTGGTCTTGCCGCTGCCGCTGCCGCCGGTGAGGCCCACCACGGTCAGGGCGTCCCGCAGGGCTTCCGCGATGTCCTCCCGGGACAGCGCCCCCTGCCGCAGGACGCGGTAGGGCGCGGCGGACAGGTCCAGCACCGTGCTCTCCCGGCCCAGTTCACATGGGCCGCCGTCCAGCACCGCGTCGATCTCCCCGTCAACAGCCTCCAGCACCGCCTGGGCCGTCTTCGGGCTGGGCTGGCCGCTCCGGTTGGCGGAGGGGGCGGCCAGGGGGCGGTCCAGCGCTTGCAGCACTTCCAGCGTCAGCGGGTGGTCCGGGCAGCGGAGGCCCAGGGTCGCTCCGCCGCCGCGCACCGCCGGGGCCTCCAGCCCCCGGCTGGGCAGCACCAGGGTCAGCGGCCCGGGCCAGAAGCGCCGCGCCAGCGCCCGCGCCCCCTCCGGCACCCGGAGACACAGCGCATCCAGGGCCTCCGGGCCGCGCACCAGCAGGCTCAGGGGCTTGCCCTCGGGCCGTCCCTTGATTTGATAGAGCCGCTCCACCGCCGCCTCGTTCCCGGCGTCGGCGGCCAGGCCGTAGACCGTCTCCGTGGGCAGCGCCGCCAGGCCACCCCGACGGAGACAGTCCGCCACGGCAGCGGTGTCGGTTTTCGTATAATAGGTGTTCATCCCGTTTGCGCCCTCCCGGTTTCTCTTTGTCTCAATCCAGCTCTGCCAGGCGCCGGTCCAGCTCCTGCTCCAGCAGGGCTTCGCTCAGGGCCTCCAGCGCCCCGTCCAGCACCGGCCCCAGGCGGAAGGCCCGGGCGTCCCCGTGCAATCGCTGGTCCACCACCTGGTCCCGCAGGTAGAAATAGGTGCGGATCTTCTCGCTCCGGCTGCCGGTGCCCACCTGGCCCCGCCGGGTCTCGGCGCGGGCCGCGTCCCGGTCCTGCTGCGCCCGGGCGTAGAGCCGGGCCCGCAGGATGGCCAGGGCCCGGTCCTTGTTCTGGTATTGGCTGCGCTCGTCCTGGCACTCCACCACCGTGCCCGTGGGCAGGTGGGTGACCCGGATGGCGCTCTCCGTCTTGTTGACCTTCTGGCCCCCCGCGCCGGAGGAGCGGAAGCTGTCGATCTTGATCTCCTCCGGGGGGATGGAGAACTCCGTCTCCTCCACCTCGGGCAGCACGGCCACGGTGGCGGTGCTGGTCTGGATGCGGCCGCTGCTCTCCGTCACCGGGATCCGCTTGACGCAGTGGGCCCCGGCCTCGTATTTCAGAAAGCGCCAGGCGTCCGCGCCCCGGACCTCGCAGACCAGCTCCCGGACGCCGCCCAGCTCCGTGTCGCTGAGCGACAGGAGCTTTGTCTGCCAGCCCCGCCGGGCGGCGTAGAGGCTGTACATCCGCCAGAGCGCGGCGGCGAACAAGGCGGCTTCCTCGCCCCCGGTCCCGGCCCGCAGCTCCAAAATCACGGCGCGGCCCTCGTGCTCGTCCGGGGGCAGGCGCAGACGGCGCAGTTCCTGCTCCGCCTCCGCCAGGGCCGCCTCGGTCTCGTCCAGCTCGGCCCTCGCCAGCTCCCCCAGCTCCGGGTCGCCCAGCAGGGCCTTGGCCTCGCGCTGCCGCAGCAGCAGGGTCTCCTGCTGCGCGTAGGCCCTCAGCAGGGGCTCCAGCGCTTTCCGCTCCCGGTTGAGCCGGGCGCAGAGGGCCGGGTCGGCGTAGGTCTCCGGCGCGTCCAACTGGGCCTGGAGCAGGGCGTATCGGGCCTGGAGGGCGGC
>JAFYIF010000160.1 GCA_017538775.1 Oscillospiraceae bacterium
CCCTGGACGACATGAAGGACAAGATCTCCGCTTCTGACAAGAGCGAGATCGAGACCGCCCTGGGCAAGCTCAAGACCGCCCTCTCCGGCAGCGACACCGCGGCCATCAAGCGCGAGACCGAGGCCCTGACCCAGGTGTTCTACAAGGTCAGCGAGCGCTTCTACGCCCAGGCAAATCCCCAGGCCGGTCCCCAGGGCGAGCCCCAGGCCCAGCCCGGCGGACCCAACGGCCAGCAGTACTACGACGCGGACTACACCGTGATCGACGACGACAAATAATCCATTCAGAACCGCTTCGCTGGGTTCTGAATGGAGAAAGATTGCGCTGCGCGAGCGCCCCCTTCGGGGACACTCG
Source organism: Oscillospiraceae bacterium (assembly GCA_017538775.1). GTDB lineage: Bacteria > Bacillota > Clostridia > Oscillospirales > Oscillospiraceae > RGIG7114. Next base: position 355 of record JAFYIF010000160.1, read on the forward strand.
CTCCGCGAGAAGAATTTTTTGCGGGGCAAAGCCCCGCAAAAAATGAATCGAACTTTCTTTCGCGCTTGCGAGCGCGAAACTCTGCGAGGCAACGGGAGCTGGAAACCCATACAACGTGGCGGTGGGGGCCGCAAGCGCGTCCCCCACCACCGTATCATTGCGGATATTTTGCATGAAGCCGCTGGCCCTTCCAAGGGGTCTGCGGCATTTGGAGAATTTTTATGGCGGAGAAGAGAGACTACTACGAGGTGCTGGGCCTGCAAAAAGGCGCCAGTGACGACGAGATCAAGAAGGCCTACCGCAAGCTGGCCAAGCAGTACCACCCGGACCTGCACCCCGGCGACAAGCGCTGTGAGGAGCAGTTCAAGGAGATCGGCGAGGCCTACGAGGTCCTCAGCGACCCGGACAAGAAGGCCCGCTACGACCAGTACGGCCACGCGGCCTTTGACCCCAACGCGGGCTTCGGCGGCGCGGGTCCCGGCGGTTTCGGCGGCTTTGGCGACTTCGGCGACCTGAGCGACCTGCTGGGGGGCATCTTCGGCAGCGGCTTCGGCTTCGGCGGCGGCCAGTCCCGGCGCAGCGGCCCGATGAAGGGCGAAAGCGTCCGGGTCCGGCTGGCCCTGGACTTCGAGGAGGCGGCCTTCGGCTGCACCAAGACGCTCCAGATCCCCCGGATCGAGAACTGCGACGAGTGCGGCGGCAGCGGCTGCGCCCGGGGCACCACCACGGAGACCTGCCCGGACTGCGGCGGCAGCGGCTCCGTGCGCACCCAGCAGCGGACGCCCTTCGGCGTGATGAGTTCCACCGGCGTCTGCCGCCGCTGCAACGGCAGCGGCCGGATCGTCAAGACCCCCTGCCCCAAGTGTTCCGGCAAGGGCAAGGTCCGCCGGACCCACACCGTCACGGTCAACGTCCCGGCGGGCATCGACGACGGCCAGACCTTCCCCGTCCGGGGTGAGGGCCACGCCAGCCCCAACGGCGGCCCCACGGGCGACCTGCTGGTGACCGTGGCCGTCCGCGCTCATCCCCTCTTTGAGCGGCAGGACTCCGCCGTGCTGCTGGAGCTGCCCGTCTCCTTCCCCCAGGCGGCCCTGGGCGCGGAGCTGGAGGTGCCCACGCTGGACGGCAAGGTAAAACTCACGATCCCCGAGGGGACCCAGACCGGCAGCATCTTCCGGCTGCGGGGCAAGGGCATCCCCTTCGTGGGCGGCGGTGGGCGCGGCGACCAGTTCGTGACCGTCACCGTGGAGACCCCCCGCAGCCTGACGCGGGAGCAGAAGGAGCTGCTGCTGCGCTACGCGGAGGCCACCAACGGCGCGGAGGGACTCAAAAATCGGAAGAAACGGCGCTGAAACATTTCGCTTCAGAACCGCTTCGCTGGGTTCTGAAGCGAGAAAGCTGCGCTGCGCTCGCGCCCCGAGGCGGGGACACTCGCTCCGCGAGAGGTATTTTTTGTGCGCCTGCGGGCGCAAACTCTGCGAGGCAACGGGGGCTGTTGAACTGTTGCGTGGAAAGGACAACTGTTATGACAAAAGTTGACATTATTTCCGGCTTTCTGGGGGCGGGTAAGACCACGCTCATCAAGAAGCTGATCGCCGAGGCCTATCAGGGCGAGCAGTTGGTGCTGATCGAGAACGAGTTCGGCGAGATCGGCATCGACGGCGGCTTTCTGGCCGAGGCGGGCATCCGGGTGAACGAGCTGAACTCCGGCTGCATCTGCTGTTCCCTGGTGGGCGATTTCGCCCAGGCGCTGCATCAGGTGGTGGAGCAGTACCACCCCGACCGCATCCTGATCGAGCCCAGCGGCGTGGGCAAGCTCAGCGACATCATCCGCGCCGTGCAGGGGGTGGAGGGCATGGAAGTGAACTCCGCCACCGTGGTCTGCGACGCGGCCAAGGCAAAGATGTACATCAAAAACTTCGGGGAGTTCTACGACGACCAGGTTCGCCACGCCGGGGCCATCGTCCTGAGCCGCACCGGCGGCATCGCGGAGGATCGGCTCCAGACCGCCATCGCCCTGCTGCGGGAGCGCAACCCCGGCGCGGTGATCATCACCACTCCCTGGTCCCAGCTGAACGGCGGACAGCTCCGGGACGCCATCGAGCACAGCGACACCCTGGAGCAGGCGCTGAAAGAGCTGGAGAAGCACCACCACCATCATCATCACCACGACGACGAGGACGAGGACGGCGAGGAATGCTGCTGCCACCACCACGACGGCGAGGATGAGGAGGAAGACGGCAAAAAGTGCCACCACCACCATCATCACGACGACGGGGATGGGGAGGAAGACGGCAAGAAGTGCCACCACCATCATCACGACGGCGAGGATGAGGACGGGGACGGCAAGAAGTGCCACCACCATCACCATCACGACGACGAGGAGGACGGGGAGGACGGACACCATCACCATCATCACCACCACGACGAGGACGAAGACGGCGAGCACCACCACCATCACGGCCACCACCACCATCATCACGACCACGACGCCGATGAGGTCTTCGTCAGCTGGGGCGTGGAGACCGCGAAGAAGTTCAGCATGGACGAGATCCGCGAGATCCTCTCCGCCCTGGACGACAGCGAGACCTACGGCGTGGTGTTGCGGGCCAAGGGCATCGTGGACGCCCAGGACGGCCAGGGCTGGATCCACTTCGACCATGTGCCGGAGGAAGTGGACCTGCGGCGCGGCCCGGCGGGGGTCACCGGGCGGCTGTGCGTCATCGGCAGCGGCCTGAAGGAAGCGGCCCTGCACGCGCTGTTCGGTGTCTGACATGGCCGCCCCGGAGAACAAAAGCCCCCTGCCCCAGGAGGTGCCGGTCTATCTGTTCACCGGCTTTTTGGAGGGCGGCAAGACCCGCTTCATCCAGGAGTCTTTGCAGGACAAGGGCTTCGACAGCGGGGAGCGGACGCTGCTGCTGGTCTGCGAGGAGGGCGAGCTGGAGTACGAGCCGGAGAAGTTCCGGGGCAAGGTGGAGATCCTGAACCTGGACGAGGAGGCGGCCCTGACCCCGGCCTATCTGGCCGAGCTGGACCGCAGCCGCCGCCCGGAGCGGGTGCTGGTGGAGTACAACGGCATGTGGATGCTGGACACCCTCTACCGCGCCCTGCCCGGCCACTGGTCGGTGTTCCAGGAGTTCTGCTTCGCCGAAGCCGGAAGCTTCCTGAACTACAACGCCAACATGCGCCAGCTGGTCTATGACAAGCTGAAAAGCTGCGACCTGGTGGTGTTCAACCGCTTCGACCGGAGCCAGGACGTGATGCCCTGGCACAAGATCGTCCGGGCCGCCAACCGGGCCTGCGACATCGCCTATGAGGATGTGCGCGGCAAGGTGCGCTATGACGAGATCATCGACCCCCTGCCCTTCGACAAGAACGCCCCTGTCATCGAAGTGGCAGACCGGGATTACGCCCTCTGGTACCGGGACCTGGTGGAGGACATGCGCTCCTACAACGGGAAGACCGTGCGCTTCAAGGCCCAGAGCGGCGTGGGTTACGGGCTGCGCGCCGGGGAGATCCTGGTGGGCCGCCCGCTGATGAACTGCTGCGCCGCCGACGTGGCCTTCGCCGGGCTGGTGGCCCAGGGCAACCGGCACACGCCGGAGGTGAAGCTGGGCGACTGGTTCACCCTCACCGCCTCCGTGCGCATCGCCCGGCACCCCGGCTATGAAAAACCCGGCCCGGTGCTGCGCGTCCTGGACCTGCAGCCCGCCCCGCCCCCGGAAGACCCGGTGGCTACGTTTTACTGAGCGAACCGCTCCGAAATCACACAGCACCGGACAGGCTTTGCGCCCGTCCGGTGCTGTGTTTTGTCGATCAAAACCGTTTATTCAACCCGCAGGAACGTGAACCCGCCGTCGCCCCAGATGATGCAGTCCCCGCCGACCGCGTTCTGGTAGGAGGGGACCACCGTGAACCAGGTGGCGTTCGTCTGCTCGTAGTTCTCCGCGTAGAAGGCGTTGGGCTCCCCGGCGGAGGGCACCACGGTCCCGCCGTCGGACAGGGAAGCCTCCGGGTCGCCCACGGTCCGGGCATACCAGGCCCAGTTGCCCGCGTCGTCAAACCAGAGGAAGATCGCCGCGCCCTCGTCCCCGTCGGGGTACCAATAGCCGGCCAGCGCCGCCACTTCCTCCGTGCGGTCCCCGTCGGGGGCCGGTGCGCCCATGCTCCAGTCGGCCACGTCCCCCGCGCTCCAGTCTGAGAGCGTGAGCTGCGGAAAGACGGCGAGCGCGGTCTCGTCCAGCACTTCCTCCCAGTCCACGGGGGCGCTCAGGCCGAAGAGATAGCAGCAGCTGTCGCTCATGGTGACGTACACCTGCCAGCGGGTGGTGTCCTCGTTCCTGCCGGTGATGTAGTCCGCCAGATAGACCGGGTAGCTGAGGCGGGCGCTGTAAGCCTCATCCAGGCGCAGCGTGGGCTCCTGCGCCTCGCCGCTTGCCAGCGAAATGGCCGCTTCCAGGGCCTGCTCCTCCGGGGAGCGGCTGTCCCCCGGCGTCTGCGGGAAGCCCCACTGGTACACCGCCAGCAGCCCGTCCGGGCTCAGGTCCTCCCGGTAATAGCTCCCGTTCTCCGCACTGCTGGCGAACAGACAGCCATAGTCCGCCAGCGGCTCCTCCCAGCCGCTCAGATACAGACGCGCTTCCGTCTGGACCGGTTCCGGCAGATCCGAACCGGTGACGGCCTCCGGGACGGTCTCCGGATCGGTCTCCGGCCGCGGCTCCTCCGTGGGTCTCGTCGGATCGGCGGTCTGGCTCCCGCAGCCGATGAGCAGCGCGGCAGCCAGCAAGACCGCCAGAATGCAAAACCAACGCTTCATGCCTTGCTCCTTTCTCTCCTGTCTGTCTCTCTCAGTTTCCCCGATCCCGCCCTCGTCCGGCCGTCGGCGCTGGGGTAGTAAGGGTGCGCGTTGCGAAAATGCGGATGTCACGATGCGGGGCTTTGCACGGTAAAATTGCGAGATCCGCAGGGATGCGCCCGACATCCAACATAGGTCGGCTCATTCTCAGCCGCAGAGATCGCGCCCGCCCGGTCGGACTACCTTCTTCTCTCTTACAGCAGCTCCGTGGTCCAGTTCAGCTCCTGGATGTGCTCGTCCAGCTCCCGGAGCGATTTGGAGCGCCGGTCCAGCTCCTGCTGGAGCGCGCTGACGGAGACGCTGCTGTGGACCTTGATCTCCGTCCGGGAATAGCGGTCCACCCGGGCGCTGGCGGCGTCCAGGAAGCTGCGCATCAGCGTGATGCGCTTGCCCAGGCAATCCCGTTTGGCCAGCAGTTCCGTGAGGCTCACGCCCTCCGATACGGTGCGGCTGTTGGTCAGGTTGATCCGGGCGATCAGCTCCTCCAGCCGGAGCAGTACCCCGTCCGTCTCCCGCAGCAGAGCCTCCGGCTCCTCCGCCGGGCTGTCCCCCTCCTGCACCTTGGCGTTCTGGTTGAGCCGCGTGGAAAGCTCCGTCAGTCTGCGCTGGAGGTCGGAACGCTCCGAAAGCGCGGTGGCAAGTTTCATTTCGTATCCCTCCTGCCTGTTTTGCGTTTCATTCAGTTGGCGTTGTAGACGCAGACGCCGGAGGAGAGCGTGGACACGACGATGTCCAGCTTCCCGTCCCCGTTCACGTCGGCCAGCACCGGGGCGGCGCGGCTGCCGTCGGCATAGTAGAGGTCGTCGGCCCCCTGATAGCCCCACCAGGGCGGCAGGGTGGTCTCGGCCAGCTTTTTGCCGCTGTAGTCCAGGATGATCAGCTTGCCCCGCTCCTTCAGCTGGTCGGAGCTGGTGTAGGTGGCGAAGACCACCTCCTGCTTCCCGTCGCCGTTCAGGTCGGCCACCGCCGGTTTCGTGGCGAAGGACAGCACCTGGGTCTTGCGGGTGTCCAGGACATAGGGCCAGGCCCCGTGCTCCGTGCCGTCCAGGGAGAAGCAGTGCAGCGCGCCGTCAAAGGAGCTGTACAAAATCTCCCGGTTGCCGTCCCCGTCCAGATCCACGACCACCGGCGTCAGCTCCGGCGTGGGCAGCTGCGGGTCGTCGCCCAGGGAGACGATCTCGCCCACGTCCGTGGGGAACTGGGTCCAGTCAAAGCCCTTGGCCTCGTTGCTGTAGCGGGTGCGGTCCAGATTCAGGATAAAGGTGGTGAAGTAGCGGGCCACGCCCTGGTAGGTCTCGCCCCCGTTGCGCATCACCAGGCCGCCGTCCAGGATCATGGAGACGAAGACCAGCTCCTGCGTCCCGTCCCCGTCCACGTCCACGGCCTTCACGGCGCCGAAGGTGCCGGTGTTGACGTTGCGGCTCTCCCGGGTCTCGCCCACCAGCCCCTGACCGGAGGCCGTACCGCCGTGCTTCCTCGCCCAGGCCACCAGCTCCAGCTCGTGGGCATAGTTCTCTGCCAGCGGGATGCCCTTCCAGGCCAGGCCGGTGTAGGGGCTGCCCGTGGCGAGCACAGGGGTCCCATCCAGATGGAAGGCGGCGATCTGATCCTCGTCAAAGAGCAGGACCAGCTCCATCAGCCCGTCCCCGTCCATGTCCACGGCCTCCATGGAGTTGGAGTAGAGGCCGAAGCCGCAGTTCTGGGGCCAGCCGGAGCGGACGGTGCCGTTCAGGTCGTAGACGCAGACGGCCCCGTCGCCGCTGCCGCCCACGCCGAAGCCCAGGGCCAGCTCATAGCGCCCGTCCCCGTCCAGGTCCGCGGCCTTGCAGGCCCGGGCCACATGGGGCGTGGTGAAGTGGAACTCAAACTGCCCCTTCGCATTGTAGACCGCCACGAAGGTCTGGTCATAGACGTAGTTGGTGGACAGCACCAGGAGCTCCAGCGCCCCGTCCCCGTCCAGGTCCAGCACCTGGGGTGCCAGATAGACCGCGCCGAAGTACTGGTCCAGGGCCGCGTTCTCCGTGGTGTCGTGGCCGGAGGGGGTGGAC
>JAFYIF010000161.1 GCA_017538775.1 Oscillospiraceae bacterium
GTACGAGAGGACCGGGATGGACTGACCTCTGGTGCACCAGTTGTCGTGCCAACGGCACAGCTGGGTAGCTATGTCGGGACGAGATAAACGCTGAAGGCATCTAAGCGTGAAACTTTCCCTAAGATAAGATCTCCCATCTCTTAATGAGAGTAAGGGGCGTCGTAGACGATGACGTAGATAGGTCGGAGGTGTAAGCACGGTAACGTGTTCAGCTGACCGATACTAATACCCCGAGGGCTTGACCTACAATTTCTCGATTGCAGGTATTCATCTGCCTTACTTCTCAGCTTTCTCTGTTCAGTTTTCAGGGTACAAGAAGCGTATGTGGCCCGATGGTCAAGTGGTCAAGACGGGGGCCTCTCACGCCCCAAACGGGAGTTCGACTCTCCCTCGGGTCACCACATATGCACCTTTAGCTCAGTTGGTAGAGCACCTGACTCTTAATCAGGGTGTCCAGGGTTCGAGTCCCTGAAGGTGTACCACAGTTGGTGCTTTTAGCGGTGAGGGTCCACCCGTTCCCATTCCGAACACGGCAGTTAAGCTCACCAGTGCCGAAGATACTTGTCTGGCGACGGACTGGAAAAATAGGGCAGTGCCAACACAAAAGAATGCTCCCCGACGAAGGTCGGGGAGTGTTTTTTTTAATCCGTGCAGGGATCTCACCGGCGCTGCGCGAAAAATGCCCGCAGCAGCCTCTCGCTCTCCTCCCGCAGCACGCCGCCGGTGACGGCGGTCTTGCCGGGATAGCCCTCGGCGAAGAGGTTCAGCACGCTGCCCGCCGAGCCGGTGACCGGTTCCCGGGCGGCGTAGATCAGCGCCCCGATCCGGGCGTTCAGCAGGGCCCCGGCGCACATGGGGCAGGGCTCCAGGCTGACGAAGGCGGCGCAGTCGTCCAGCCGCCAGTCTCCCCGGGCGCGACAGGCCGCCTCCAGGGCCTCCAGCTCCGCGTGGCCGGTGACGCTCCGCGTCTCCTCCCGGCGGTTGCGCCCCCGGCCCAGCACCGCGCCGGTGCCGTCCACGATCACGCAGCCCACCGGGATCTCCCCGGCCCGTCCCGCCTCCGCTGCTAAGTCCAGGGCCAGACGCATATACTTTTCATATTCCCCGCTCTTGACCACGCGCTTCCCCTCCCCTTTCCGCCTGCGAATCGGAGTTGCCATGCTTGCTGTTTTCTTCCTTGCCCTCGGCCTGTCCATGGACGCCCTGGCCCTCGCCCTGGCCAACGCCCTGAGCCTGCGCCCCTTCCGGCCGGTCTACGCCCTCTGGATGGCGCTCTATTTCGGCGCGTTCCAGGCCCTGATTCCCCTGCTGGGGGCGTTGCTGGCCGGGACGGTCAGCGCCCGCCTGGAGGCCCTGGGGCCCTTCCTCAGCTTCTTTCTGCTGAGCTATGTGGGCGGACGGATGCTCTGCGACGCCCTGGACGGGGCGGAGACGCCGGCCATGGCCCGGCTCAGCCACAGACGGCTGCTGCTCCTGGCCCTGGCCTCCAGCCTGGACGCCCTGGCCGTGGGCGTCACCTTCGCCTTTCGCCCGGACCTGGCCCTGCTCCGCGCCTGCGCGCTGATCGGCCTGGTCACCTTCGCCGTCTGCCTCCTGGCCGCCCTCCTGGCCGGACGCCTCGCCGCCCTGCCGGGCAAGCGCCCCGGCGTCCTGGGCGGCGGGGTGCTGCTGGCCCTGGGCTTACGTCTGCTGCTGGAAGGCCTGTCGGCCACATAGCAAACAGATAAGTAAAACGGCCTGCACAGAGGATGCAGGCCGTTTCTGTTTGGAGGCGCCATCCGGAATCGGACCGGAGAATCGCGGATTTGCAGTCCGCTGCCTTACCGCTTGGCTATGGCGCCATAGGAAATTTGCTCCAAAAGGAGTTTGGAGCAAATTTCTTGTGCTGTGGAGCGGCCTACGAGGCTCGAACTCGCTACCTCCACCTTGGCAAGGTGGCGCTCTACCAGATGAGCTAAGGCCGCAGATGGTGCCTCAGGCCAGAGTCGAAC
>JAFYIF010000162.1 GCA_017538775.1 Oscillospiraceae bacterium
CAGGATTTCGCCGCTTTTTATGGTGTTCAAGAGAAGGATAAACCAGAAGGAAATGCACCTTTTACAATCACTTCCCTCCAAAAGCTTCTTGGGCAAAGTGCTACCTATCAGAATGGCGCAGAGTGGAAAAACAACGCCTGGACCGCCCTCGGCGCATCCTGACCTTTCCTCTCCCCCTCACACCAGAATCTCCACCCCCGGGTGACAGTTCCGCAGCGTCAGATCCGTATGCTCTCCGCCCCGCTCTCCGTCCCGGGTCCAGGCCACCGGCTCCGGGAAGCGGAAGCGGGCGCGGCGGCTTTTCAGAAAGCTGACGCTGGGGTCGGAGAAGTCGGCGGACAACACCGCGCCGATGATGCCGCCCAGGTCGAGGATGTTTTTCGGATTGCGCACCAGCAGGATCTCAAAAAGCCCGTCGGACAGGTCCACCGTGTCGCCGTCCAGGTGTACCAGCCCGGCGATGCGGGTGGAGTTTGTGGCCGCGCCGAAGAGGAAGTCCCCCTCCAGCGTCTCCCCGTCGGTCTCCACCGTCGCGTGGACGGCGCGCAGGCGGTTCAGCCGCCGCAGTCCCTCCAGCATATAGGCCAGATGCCCCAGGGCCTGCTTGGCTTCCTGGGGCGTGTCATAACTCACGTCGGTGAAGGCCCCGAAGGCCGCCACATAGGTGAAAAACTCCCGCTCCCCGAAGGCCCCCAGGTCCAGGGCCACCGGGCTGCCCCGTCCGGCCTGCTCCGCCGCCTCCAGCGGGTCGGCGGACAGGCCCAGGCTGTGGGCCACGTCGTTGCTGGTGCCCATGGGGATGTAACCCAGCGCCCGGCGCTCCGGCAGGCGCATCAGCCCGGCGCAGACCTCGCTGAGGGTGCCGTCCCCGCCCATGCAGACCAGGCGCTCATAGTCCCCGCCGTGCGCGGCGGCCAATTCCGTGGCGTGTCCGGCATGGCGGGTGAAGTACACGGTGGGCAGCCAGCCCGCCCCGGACAGGCGCTCCAGCACCCCGCCCAGCGCCGCCTGGGCCGCGCCCTTCCCCGCCCGGGGATTCACCAGCAGCATCAGCGTCCGTTCCATGTGCAGCACCCCGCTTCCAGCTTTTTTCTCAAGTATAGCAAGCCTATGGCCCCTTTGCAAGGGGCCGGATATGTCCCATCCTGTAAAGCTTTTGTGAATCTTGTCCCGCCCTCCCTTGTCAGGCGGGGGGCGGCATGATATGATAAACAGCACGAAACGCACGCGCCCGCAGCTTCCGGCGCGGGGCGTGGCGTGCATTTTTTACATGGGAAGGACGCGATGCTGATGAAAAAAACCGTGACGCTGCTGTTGATGCTCTGTCTGCTGTGCGCGCTGCTGGCGGGCTGCGGCGGGGAGGGCGCGACCCAGACGGAAGCCCCTGTAGAGGAAACCCCCGTGGAGGAGACCCCGGCGGAGACCCCGGTGCCCGAGGAGGAGCTGGACGCCCTGGAGACCGCCAGCTTCGACTATGACAACGCCTACGCCGCCTACAGCCCGGAGACTGTAGTGCTGAACATTGGGGAGACCCCGGTGAACTGGACGAAATACGAGGGCGCGCTGTCCCAGCTCGTCTATGAGCTGAACGCCTATTATGGCATCAGCGACCTTTCGGAGGAACTGGAAGAGGGCCTGAGCGTGGCCGACTGGGCGCTGAGCTGGACGGAGAACTATCTGTCCCAGCTGACGTTGCTGCACCAGAAGGCATCGGAGCAGGGCCTGACGCTGACGGAGGAGGACCAGTCGGAGATCGACGCGGACATCCAGGAACAGGCCGACGCCTACTTTGACGGCGACGTGGACGCCCTGTTCGCGGAGATGCACGTCCCGGAGGAGCTCTACCGCTATCAGGCGGAGGCGGCGCTTTATTACGACAAGCTCTTCGTCCAGGCCTTCGGCGAGGCGGGCGAACTGCTGAGCGAGGAAGACGCCGTGGCCTATGTGGCCGACCAGGGCTATCTCAACGCCAAGCACATCCTCTGGCTCTTCACCGACGACGAGGGCGCGGAACTCAGCGACGAGGAGAAGGACGCCCGCCGCGCCGAGGCCGCCCAGGTGCTGGAGACCCTGCGGGAGGCCCAGGAGGAGCAGCGGGAGGAACTCTTCGACAGCCTGATGGCCCAGTACAGCCAGGACCCGGGCAAGGAATCCTATCCCGACGGCTATTACTTCCAGTCCGGCGACATGGTGCAGCCCTTTGAGGACGCCGCCGCGTCCCTGGCGGCGGGCGAACTCAGTGAGCTGGTGGAGAGCGATTACGGCGTCCACCTGCTGTACCGCCCGGCCATGCGCGCCGAGCACATCTTTGACTACGACAGCGCCGGCCAGCCCTACACCCTGCGCTATCTGGCCGCCGACGGGCTGTTTGCCAATATGATGGACGACTGGATGGCCGAGCTGGAAGTGCGCTACGCCGAGGGCTTCGAGCAGCTGGATCTGATGGAACTCTTCGCCTACTCCGCGTAAGGGATGCCCCGGCGGAGCCGGAAAACCGGGCGCTGATGCGAAACAC
>JAFYIF010000014.1 GCA_017538775.1 Oscillospiraceae bacterium
CGAACTGAACTACTGATACCTCAGAAAACCGTCGGCTCCAACAGGGGCTTGGTTTGCTATACCCAATGGCCGCATATCTACTGCTACAAACGCCGATCTCGTATCGGTCAGAACTTTGCCAATTAACACTTGACACATACGCCTTCGTCGGCGCAACAAACACAGGACTTGCAATTTACAGAATAATCTGGTATATTATAGAAAACACCCCATCCCGGACCGACAAGGACCGGAGAAAATTCAAAATGGAGGATACGACCATGACCTTTTACCTTTGCAAGCGCTGCGGCAACCTGATCACCCACTTCTACAAGTCCCCCGCCAACGTCGTCTGCTGCGGCGTGGAGATGGAGGAGCTGAAGCCCAACACCACCGACGCCGCCGGGGAAAAGCACGTCCCCGTGATCGCCCGGGACGGCCAGACCGTCACCGTCACCGTCGGCTCCGTGGAGCACCCGATGCTGGAGGCCCACTACATCCAGTGGATCGTCCTGGAGACCAAGCTGGGCTGCCAGAAGAAGCAGCTCCAGCCCGGCGAGAAGCCCGAGGCCGTCTTCGCCCTGGTGGAGGGCGACGAGGTCGTCGCCGCTTACGAGTACTGCAACCTCCACGGCCTGTGGATGGCGCAGTGAGCTGAGTTCGGAACAAAACCACAAACGCGCCCCGCGGCGCCGGATGATTCAGAAGATGGGTAGGCGGTCCAAGTCTGGACCGCTTACCCATCTTGTCATTTATCCGTTCAGCTTTTCCCGCACAAAGGCGAGCTGCGCTTCCACATTGTCCACGCTGGTCCCGCCCAGGCTCTTCCGCCGGGCCACGCAGTTGCCCAGGTCCACCGCTTCATACACCCCCGCGTCGATCTCCGGGCAGAAGCTCCGGTAGACCTCCAGCGGCAAGGTCTCCAGCACGCAGCCCCGGCGGCTGCATTCCGCCACCAGTTCCCCGGAGACCTTGTAGGCGCTGCGGAAGGGGAGACCCTTCCCGACCAGATAATCCGCCAGGTCCGTGGCGTTGATGAAGCCCTCCCGGGCGGCGGCCAGCATCCGGTCGGCCCGGACGCGCATCCCGGCGAGCATCGGCGTCATCACGCCGAGACAGGCCCGCACGGTGTCGCAGGCGTCGAAGACCGCCTCCTTGTCCTCCTGCAGGTCCTTGTTGTAGGCCAGGGGCAGGCCCTTGAGCACCGTGAGCAGGGCCAGCAGATCCCCGTAGACCCGCCCGGTCTTGCCCCGGCACAGCTCCGCCATGTCCGGGTTTTTCTTCTGCGGCATGATGGAGGAGCCGGTGGTGTAGTCCTCAGACAGCTCCACAAAGCGGAATTCCCAGCTGCTCCACAGGATCAGTTCCTCGCTGAAGCGGCTCAGGTGGGCCATGACGAGGCTGAGGGCAGCCAGCAGCTCCACGCAGAAGTCCCGGTCGCTGACGCCGTCCAGACTGTTCAACGCCACGCCGTCAAAGCCCAGTTCCGCCGCCTCCATGCGCCGGTCCGTGTCAAAGGTGGTCCCCGCCAGGGCGCAGCAGCCGATGGGGCTGAGGTTGATGCGCTTCCGGCAGTCGGCCAGGCGGTCCAGATCCCGCAGCAGCATCATGGCGTAGGCCAGCAGGTGGTGCCCGAAGGTGACGGGCTGGGCCCGCTGGAGGTGGGTATAGCCCGGCAGGATCACCGCCTTGTGCGCCTCCGCCAGGGTGCAGAGCGCCGCAAGCAGCTCCCGCAGCAGTGCAGATATTTCGTCGGTCTCCCGGCGCAGATACATCCGCAGATCCAGCGCCACCTGGTCGTTCCGGGAGCGGGCGGTGTGGAGCTTCTTCCCCAACTCCCCCAGCCGCTCGGTCAGTACCTGCTCCACAAACATGTGGATGTCCTCCGCCGTCGGGTCAATAGAAAGCGCCCCGGACTCCAGGTCCCGCAAAATGCCCGAAAGCCCCAGCACCAGCCCCTCCGCCTCCGCCGGGTCCAGAATGCCCTGGGCCCCCAGCATCCTGGCATGGGCCATGCTGCCCCGGATGTCCTCCCGGAACATCCGGGAATCAAAGCGGATGGAGGAATTGAAATCGTCCGCCGCCTGCGCGGTCTGCCCGCTGCTGCGTCCCGCCCATAATTTTGCCATATGGTACCTCCAGAACACCGGCCAGGCCGGCTTTGAATGTTTTTGCCAATTATAGAGGCGCGGCAGGGGATTGTCAAGCGCAGTCAGCCGCAGGGCCCCAGCCACACCGGCGCGTCCAGATACGGCGCGGTGCAGTAGAGTTGCCCGCCCGCCGAAAAGACGCACAAGCCGAGGCTGTCCGCGCCGAAAAAGGTTTTCAGCGTCCCGCCCAGCGGCACTTCCTGTTCCGGCACCACGCCGCCGTCGGCGGAGACGGTATAGACCTGCCAGGAGAGCGTCACGTCCCGAAAAGCGACGGTTTCGCCGAGACGGACTTTCAGCGTGCCGAAGCGCTGCGGGCCGTAGACATAGAAGCAATAGTCCAGCGTCTCACCGCCGCTCCCGGCGGACAGTCTGCGCGGCGCGGCGCTGTCGGAGAAGTCGTAGAGCGCGAAGCCGCCCGGCCCCTCCGCCTGCCCGGTATAGCGGGCGTAGAGTCCGTTCCCCAGGGGGATCAGCGTGCGGAACGCGCCCAGGGGATTGCCATAGGCCACGCCGATTCTGGCGTTCAGATAGTCGGCCCGCAGCGCGTTTTCGTGAAAGCGGATGTCCAGGCCGTCAAAGTCCACGAAGAGGAAGCGCGTCTCCTGATACACGGCCGGCGTCAGGGCATTTTGCGTCACGGCGACGCAGACCACCGCCCGCTCCGGCTCCCAGAGGATCTCCGTATAGGAGACGTAGGGATTCTCCCCCGTCGGGAGCAGGGCGGCGCGGGCCTCTCCGCTTTCCGGGTCCGCCGCCACGGCCAGCAGACGGTGGTCCCGGTCGGCCCCGTCCCGCGCCAGGTAATCCCCCAGTAGACGATAGATGCCCCCCGCCTTCGTGACGGAACGGACACCCAGATAGATCCCGTCCCCCAGCTCCCAGTCCGTACACGCATTGCTTTCGGGGACGCCCAGAAGCTGTGCGGGGCGGATCGGCCCGGTGAAGCGCAGAGCGCGGTCAAAGGTGTAGACCACGGGGCAGTCCGAGCGGCTTTCCGTCTCCGCCGCTACCGTCAGGGCCAGCCAGTCCGCGCCGTAGAACAGGCTTTGGATGTCCCCGTAAAAAGCCCGCTTCCGCTGCGGCTGTCCGTCCGCCCCGCCGAACACCGTGACGGCGCAGTAGAGCACCCGCGTAGGCTGTCCGAGGATGGACAACTCCTCGTCTCCCCAGGGCAGGGCTTCGGCCCCGTGAGACAGGGCGGGATAGTAGCCGGAGCTGTCCGCCAGCCGGGACCAGCCGCAGACACAGACGCCGTCGCGGGTGACGAGATACAGCTCCGAACCGCTCATCCAGCAGGCCATGAGCGTTCCCGTCTGACGGTATTCGTCCCGCAGCGCCGGGGCTTCCGGCGCGCTGATGTCGTAGACCCCCACCCGGACGTATGCTGCTCCCTCCTCCACGGAGTCGCTTTCGCGCAAAAGGAACAGCGTGTCGTCCCACGCAAACAGGGCCGAAGCCGCCTCGGGGATCGCTCCGACGGTCCGCGTCGTCTTCCCGTTCAGGCCTGAGATAAGAACTGTACCATCGGCGATGTGATAGGCGTAGTCCCCGTTCCGGCTGCACACGGCGGATGCGGCCTTCACCGGCGCGCCCGCGCCTCCGGTCTCCACCGGAACGGACGGAGCGCCCAGCGTGTCGATACTGTCTGACATCCGACTGTCATGCCCCTCGTGCCCGCTGAGCCAGTCCAGCAGCTCCGGCAGGGTTTGATATTGCTCGGACGTGCGCATGGTGAGCGGCACATCCGTCTCCGGCGTCACCGGAGCTGCGGTTTCCACAGACGGGTCCACGGGACCCGTGGACGGCAGCAGCCGGGGCAGACCCAAAACCGCCAGCAGACCGATGCAGGCCGCCAGAACGCCGAGCCCCCAGCGCCCCCGGCCCGGCTTCCGCGCCGCGCCGGGGGCGGCCTCATCGATGTAGTGCGGGGAAATGTCCCCCAGAGCATTCAAGATCCGTTCTTCTTTCACAGCACATAACCCTCCTGTTCCAAAAACAGCTTCAACGCCTTGCGGCTGCGCAGCAGGGACATTTTCACCTTGCTCTCGCTGACGCCATCCTGAGCGGCGATCTCGGCCACGGAGCGCAGATACCAGTAGCGCTGGAGGAAAAAGCGCCTCGCCTCGCTGCGCAGTCCGCCCAGAAAGCGGTCAAGCGCAAGGCTCAGCTCCCGGTCCTCCACGGTCTGCTCCACGCCGCCGGGGGCGGGAACGCAGTCCCGCAGCTCCTCCAGCGCCGCCGCCGTCTGGTCGCCGCCGCGCTTTTGTGCTGTCAGCGCCTTGCGGCGGTTCAAGGCAAGATTCCGGGTGATGCAAGCCAGAAACGCCCCCAGCCGCTCCGGACGCCGGGGCGGCATGGCGTTCCAGGCCTGCAGCCAGGTGTCGTTGACGCACTCCTCGCTGTCCTCCGCCCGGCGCAGGATGCCGTAGGCCACGGCCTGGCAGTACGCCCCGTACTTCCGCGCCGTCTCCCCGATGGCGCGCTCGGACCGCGCCCAAAAAAGTTCAATGATCTCTCTGTCGTCCATGGATGCCTCCTTCTCGTGCGTTTTGGGCCCTCACTGAAAAAGACAACAAATCCTAGCGCCGCGTCACATCGTTTTTGACACAAAAAAAGAGACCGGGACGCCGCCCCAGTCGGACAGCGTCCCGGCCTTTCCGTGGCCGAAGCTCAGGCTGCGGCCAGCATATCCCGGATGCTGATGCCGTAGCCCCGGGTCGGGTCCCCGATCAGGACGTGGGTCACCGCGCCCACCAGCTTGCCGTTTTGCAGGATCGGGCTGCCGCTCATGCCCTGGACGATGCCGCCGGTGGCCGCCAGCAGCGCCGGGTCGGTGACGGTCAGCATCAGGAAGCGGTGGTCCTCCGGGCTGCGGTAGATGCGGCTGATCTCCACGGCGTAGGCGCAGACCTCATCCCCGTCCACGCAGCAGAGGATGCTGGCCGGTCCCAGGGCCGTCTCCTCCTCCGCCGCCACCGGGACGGGTTCAATCTGTTCCGGCCAGTCCGCGGTGCCAAAGATGCCGCTGGGCGTGTTTTTTTCCAGCTGGCCCAGGGCCGCCTCCTGGTCGAACTCCCCGCAGAGCTCTCCGGGCTTGCCGTTGGTGCCCGGGACCACGTCCACCACCCGGGCCTGGGTGATGACGCCCTGGCCGAAGGGCAGCAGGGCCCCGCTGTCCAGGTCGTTGACCCCGTGGCCCAGGGCGCCGAAGGTGCCGCTCACCGGGTCATAAAAGGTGAGGGTCCCGATGCCGGAGACCCCGTCCCGCAGCCAGAGCCCCAGCTGCCAGGCCCCGGAGATGGCCCGGGCGGGCGTCACCGTCAGGTGCAGCTCCTGGCCAGAGCGCGCCACGGTCAGGTCCACCGGCCCGCCGTCCATGGCCGAAAGCGCCGTCAGAAAAGCCGCCGCGCCGTCCGTCTTCTTGCCGTCCACCGCCGTCACCACGTCGCCGACGCGCAGCCCGGCGGCCTCCGCGGGGCGCAGCGTCCCCTCCGCGGTCTCCACGTCGGCCAGGCCCGCCACCATGACGCCCTCGGTCTGCAGGCGGATGCCCACGGCCTCGCCCAGGGGCACCAGCTCCTCCGCGTCCAGCGCCAGCGCCGGAAGCCCCGGGGACAGCAGCAGCCACGCCAGCGCCAGCGCGACCGCTTTCCGTTTGTTCATGTTCCGCACTCCCCCTTGTCGCTCGTAGCTTTGTGAAACCGTGCGATTTCACCTGTTCAGTTTTTCACGCCCCGACGGAAAAACACGATGTAAATCTTTTCAGCGGCGGCATTTTTTCAAATGAAAGTCCATATCATGTGTGGAACTGCCGTCCGGAGTCGGGCGGCGATGAGTCAGGAGGGGATGCGCGATGAAGCTCCTATACCCCGGCGCTGCGGGGCCCCAAGTGCAACTGCTGCAACTGGCCCTGCTCCGCGCCGGATACCCGCCGGGGCCGCTGGACGGCGTCTTCGGCGTCAAGACCCTGAACGCCCTGCGGCGCTTCCAGCAAAGCCGGGACCTGAGGCCCGACGGCGTGGCGGGACCGGCCACCCACGCGGCGCTGCGGCCCTGGTACACCGGCTATGTCCGCCACACGCTGCGCCCCGGGGAGACCTTCTACCGGCTGGCGCTGCGCTACGGCAGTACCGTGGGGGCCATCGAGCTGGCCAACCCCGGCCTGGACCCCCTGGCGCTGCGCCCCGGGGACCTGGTGACGGTGCCCCTCAGCTTCGCCGTGGTGCCGCTGGAGATCGACTGGTGCAGCGCCCTGCTGGCCTTCTGCTGCGAGGGGCTGCGGGCGCGCTATCCGGCCCTGCGCCTGGGCGGGATCGGCGCGGGGGTGCTGGGCAGCCCCCTGTGGCGGCTGACCCTGGGGGAGGGGGCGGGCCGGGCGCTTTACAACGCCGGTCACCACGCCAACGAGTGGATCACCACGCCGCTGCTGCTGGCTTTCCTGGAGGAGCTGGCCCAGGCCCAGGCCTGGGGGGAGCGCATCGGCGGCGTGGACGCAAGGGCGCTGCTGGAGGGCCGGACCCTGAGCGTGCTGCCCTGCGTGGACCCGGACGGCATGGACCTGGTCACCGGGGACCTGAGCGGCAGCGCGGCCTGCGCCCGGGCGCGGGAGATCGCGGCGTCCTACCCGGAGTTCCCCTTCCCGGCGGGCTGGAAGGCCAACATCGAGGGCGTGGACCTGAACCTGCAATACCCGGCGGGCTGGGAGGAGGCCCGGCGCATCAAGTTTGCCCAGGGCTTTGTTTCCCCCGCGCCCCGGGACTATGTGGGGGAGGCCCCCCTCCGCGCCCCGGAGAGCCGGGCGGTCTACAGCTACACCCGCAGCTTCGACCCGGCCCTCACCGTCAGCCTCCACACCCAGGGGGAGGTGATCTACTGGAAGTATCAGGACTTAGAGCCCCCCGGCGCCCGGGAGATCGCCCGGCGCATGGCCAGGGCGAGCGGCTACACGGTGGAGGACGTGCCCTACGCCTCCGGCTATGCCGGATACAAGGATTGGTTCGTGCTGGCCTATCTGCGCCCCGGCTTCACCCTGGAGCTGGGGCGCGGGGAGAACCCCCTGCCGATTTCGGAGGCCCAGCGGATCTATCCGGATCTGCGGGCCATGCTGCTGGAGGCCCTGCTGGCGGTGGAACAGGGATAAAAATCCCCTCCCATGGAGATGGGAGAGGAAAAGCGCTCAGATCCGGTACTGCTCCAGAATCCTCTCCGCGCAGCGCAGCCCGTCC
>JAFYIF010000163.1 GCA_017538775.1 Oscillospiraceae bacterium
AGCACGGCCAGCGGCCCTCCGGCCCCGCCCAGGCTGTTGGCGGAGTAGCCCACGGCGGCCAGAGAGAACAGCACCAGCGGCGGGCTTTTCAGCGCGTAGCCGATGGCGATGGCCATGGCCGCGCCGCTGACCGCCGTGGCCGCCCCGCCCAGGGTGTTGAACAGGGGCAGACCGAACTGGGTCCCGACGGTGTTCAGGATGGTGCCGATGAGCAGGGAGCAGAAAAGCCCCTGCGCCATGGCCCCCAGCGCGTCGATGAAATACCGCCGCGCCGAAAATTCGATGTCCTTCCGCTTGAGAAAGGCCCGGAAGCTGGACATATGCAGTTCCTCCATACTTTACTCTCTCCCGCGCTTCAGCAGCAGCTCCTGCTTCAGCTCCCACAGCTTCGGGGACAGATCCACATAGTAGTTGTGCGGGTTGTCAAAGCGCTTGACCTCGTCCCAGAGCGTAGCCAGCTCCGCGTCGGCGTGGGCGCGGATCTCCTGCAAGGTCGGGCGCTCGTAGACCAGCGCGCCCTTTTCAAAGATCGGCACCAGCAGCTCCCGGAGCTGATACTCGGTCTCGGTCCGGCGCTTCCAGATGTCCACCGGGTCGAAGAGCTCCAGCGGCTCGCTGCCCACTTCCTCGTCGTGGAGGGCGATGTAGTCGGCGTAGCACTTGCCGGAGTCGTCGAAGACGCGGTAGACCTTCTTGAAGCCGGGGTTCGTGATCTTCGCGGCGTTTTCGCTGATTTTGATTTTCGGGATGATGTTCCCCTGCCCGTCCTCCACGGCGGTGAGCTTGTAGACCCCGCCGAAGACGCTTTCGCTCCGGGCGGTGATCAGCCGCTCGCCCACGCCGAAGCAGTCGATGGAAGCCCCCTGGCGGAGCAGCTCGGTGATCAGGTGCTCGTCCAGGGAGTTGGAGCAGGTGATGGCGCAGCTCTGCCAGCCCGCCTCGTCCAGCATCTGCCGGGCGCGGCGGGTCAGGTAGGCCATGTCGCCGCTGTCCAGGCGGATGCCGCATTTCGTGATGCCCTGGGGCCGCAGCACCTCGTCAAAGACCCGGATGGCGTTGGGGATGCCGCTGCCCAGGGTGTCGTAGGTGTCCACCAGCAGCGTGGCGTTGGTGGGATAGACCTGGCAGTAGGTCTTGAAGGCCTCATACTCGCTGTCGAACATCTGGACCCAGGAGTGGGCCATGGTGCCCCCGGCCCGGACGCCGTACATCTGGTCGGAGATGGTGCAGGCGGTCCCGGCGCAGCCGCCGATGTAGGCCGCCCGCGCCCCGGTGATGGCCGCGTCCGTGCCCTGGGCCCGGCGGGAGCCGAATTCCAGCACGGTCCGCCCGGCGGCGGCCCGGCAGATGCGGCTGGACTTGGTGGCGATCAGACTCTGGTGGTTCAGCTCGAGCAGCACATAGGTCTCGATCATCTGCGCCTCGATGGCCGGGGCGCGGACGGTCATGATCGGCTCGCCGGGGAAGACCGGGGTGCCCTCCGGCACGGCCCAGATGTCGCCGGTGAAGCGGAACTGCCGGAGATAGTCCAGGAATTCCTCGGAAAACAGCCCCCGGGAGCGGAGATAGGCGATGTCCTCCTCGCTGAAATGCAGGTCCAGGATATAGTCGATGACCTGATCCAGCCCCGCGCAGACCGCGAAGCCGCCGCCGTCCGGCACCCGGCGGAAGAACACGTCGAAGTAGGTGATGCGGTCCCGGTACCCGCATTGCAGGTAGCCGTTGCCCATGGTCAGCTCGTAAAAGTCGCAGAGCATGGTCAGGTTGAGCTTGTCGTTCTGTTTCATTGCGCAGCCTCCAGTTTCTCAATGCCCCGGCGCAGCCGCCGCAGGGCCTCCTCTTTGCCCAAAATCCGGGCGATCTCCACCGCGCCGCCGGGGGTGACGGCCCGGCCCGCCAGCGCCACGCGCAGCGGCCACATGATCTTTGCGTTCTTGCAGCCCTGCCGCTCCGCCTGCTCGGTCAGCAGGGCCAGGATGTGCCCGTCGTCCCAGTCTGTCAGCGCTTCCAGCTCCGGCAGCAGGGTTTTCAAAGTTTCCAGACTGCCGGGCCTGTCCGTCTTGCTCTTCTTGTGGACATAGAGCGCCGTGTCGTAGTCCGGCAGGGCCTGGAAGAAGTCCACCTTCTCCGGGATCTCCGTCAGCACCTCCGTCCGCTGCTGCAAGAGCGCGGCGACGGCGGCGGCGTCGATGGACGCAGCCGGCACGGTCTGGCGAATCCAGGGTTCCGCCACGGCGGCGAAGCGCTCCGGCGGCATGGCCCGGATGTAGGCGGCGTTGAAGTGGCGCAGCTTCTCGATGTCGAAGATGGCCGGGGACTTGCTGATGCCCTCCAGGTCGAAGACCTCCGCCAGCTCCGCCAGGGAGAAGATCTCCCGCTCGGCCAGCTCCCCCCGGGGACTCCAGCCCAGCAGGGCCACATAGTTCAGGATCGCCTCCGTGAGGAAGCCCGCGGCGCGCAGGTCCTCATAGGTGCCGTCCCCGTCCCGCTTGCTCAGCTTGTGCTGGGCGTCCCGCATCACCGGGGAGCAGTGGACGTATCTGGGCACCGGCCAGCCGAAGCCCTCATAGAGCAGGTTGTACTTCGGGGCGCTGGACAGGTATTCGCTGCCCCGCACCACATGGGTGATGCCCATCATGTGGTCGTCGATGACGTTGGCGAAGTTGTAGGTGGGCAGGCCGTCGCGCTTGATCAGCACCTGGTCGTCCAGGGTCTTGTTCTCCACCGTGATGTCGCCGAAGCGCTCGTCGTGGAAGGTGGTGGTCCCGCTGTGGGGGATGCGCTGGCGGATGACGTAGGGCGCGCCCGCGGCCAGCCGCTCCTCGGCCTCCGCCTGGCAGAGGCTGCGGCAGGGGTCGTCGGGCCGGGCGAAGTCGCCGACGGCCTCCTCGCTCTCGGTCTTTTCGCAGAAGCAGTAGTAGGCGTGGCCGCGCTCCACCAGCCAGCGGGCGTATTTGCCGTAAAAGGGCTTGCGCTCGCTCTGCACATAGGGGGCCACCGGGCCGCCCAGGTCGGGGCCCTCATCGTGGTCCAGGCCGCACTCGTTCAGCGTGCGGTAGATCACCTCCGTCGCCCCTTCCACCAGCCGCCCCTGGTCCGTGTCCTCGATGCGCAGCAGGAACTTCCCCCCCGCGTGCCGGGCGATGAGCCAGGTGTAGAGCGCCGTGCGCAGATTGCCCACGTGCATGAAGCCCGTGGGGCTGGGGGCAAAGCGGGTGCGCACCCCCTCATGGGGGATCTTCGCCTCCTGCGCCTCGATCCATTTCATGTCCGCCATTTTGCGTTTCCTCTCCTCGGTCCTCGTGTTGTCAGCATGGATATATGGTTATTATATGGAAGCGCGGCGAAAAGTCAATGCAATTTCCCCGGATTTGCCCCGGGGCGGCGCAAAATGCCGGTGCTTTCCGGGAAAATGATTTGTAAACGGACAAAGGCTATGGTATAATGTCTCCGTTCGGTCCCCGGCGCGGGGTCCGGGACGTTTGCAGAGAGAAAGGACACACACATGGAAACCACGGAACGCAAAAAAGTCATGCTGTCGGGCATCCAGCCCTCCGGCGACCTGCACATCGGCAACTATCTGGGTGCGATCCGCAACTGGGGCGCGCGCAGCGACGACTATGACTGCTATTACTTCATGGCGGATATGCACACCATCACCGTGCGCCAGAACCCGGCGGAGCTGCGGCGGCGGACCCTGGCCCAGCTGGCCCAGTACATCGCCTGCGGGCTGGACCCGGCGCGCAACACCCTCTTCATCCAGAGCCACGTCCCCGCCCACGCGGAGCTGGGCTGGGTGCTGAACTGCTATACCATGTTCGGCGAGCTGAGCCGCATGACCCAGTTCAAGGACAAGTCCCAGAAGAACGCCGACAACATCAACGGCGGGCTCTTCACCTATCCGGCCCTGATGGCCGCGGACATTCTGCTCTATCAGCCGGACTATGTGCCCGTGGGGGAGGACCAGAAGCAGCACGTGGAGCTGACGCGGGACGTGGCCGTGCGCTTCAACCACGTCTACGGCGAGGTCTTCAAGGTCCCGGAGCCCTACATCCCCAAGGTGGGGGCGCGGGTGATGATGCTGAGCGAGCCGGAGCGGAAGATGAGCAAATCCGACCCAAACGGCTGCGTGTTTTTGATGGAAAAGCCGGAGGACATCCTGCGGAAGTTCAAGCGCGCCGTCACCGACAGCGAGACGGGCCGCTGCGTCTACTACGACCCCCAGCGCAAGCCCGGCGTCAGCAACCTGATGGACATCTACGCCGCCGTCACCGGGAAAAACTATGAGGACATCGAACGGGAGTTCGAGGGCCGGGGCTACGGCGTCTTCAAACCCGCCGTCGGCGAGGCCGTGGTCGAGTACTTCCGCCCGATCCGGGAGGAGGCCGCCCGCATCCTGGCGGACAAGGCCTATCTCCAGAGCGTCTACCGCGCCGGAGCGGAAAAAGCCGCCGCCATCGCAGCGCGGACGCTCCGCAAGGTGTATAAAAAAGTCGGCTTCGTCGAGCGCTGAGGGCGCGGGACGGACGGGGCGCTTGTCCGACGTTCTCCCTCTTCCGGCGCTGCGCGCCACCTTCCCCCGCTGGGGGAAGGAACGAGTCGCAGCCGGGTGCGTGGGCTTTGAGGAAGGAACAAACCGTTCCGCTGGCGCGTCGGCTTCGAACGGAACCGTCCGTTTCGCGAATGCGTCGATTATAAGGCAAATGCCAAAGGCCACAGCTCCTTGCCCTCCCCGTGTAGGTGCCGGCGTCCCCGACGGCCCCGGAGGTGCCGGCGTCCCCGACGGCCCCGGAGGGTGCCGCAGCAGCAGGAGAGGGAGAACGTCAAACCTCCGCCCAACGTACAAACCCTGCTGTCAGCCCCCCACCCCAAACATTCTCCTCCAGAAATAAGAAATCAGGAGACGATTCACTATGCTATTTCCTGAGATGAATTCCTGGCTGCGCCTGCTTCTGGCGCTGTCCATTGCGCTGGTCATCTCCTTCGGCACCACGCCCATCGTCAAGCTCTTTGCCCAGAAGCTGGGGGCCATGGACGTGCCGGACCAGGAGCGCCACATCCACGCCCAGCCCACGCCCCGCATGGGCGGCATGGCCATCTTTCTGGGCTTCCTGATCGGCGTGCTGCTGTTCGTGGAGCTGACGCCCCCGGTGCAGGGCATCCTGATCGGCGCGGTCATCATCGTCGCCACCGGCGTGGTGGACGACATCGTGAGCCTGCGCTACTGGATGAAGCTGGCCGGGCAGCTGCTGGCCGCGGTGATCGCCGTGGCCCACGGCGTGGTCATCCAGGGCCTGATGAACCCCAACGTCTTCTCCGGGGAGGAGACCCTGGTGGTGGGCATTCTCTCCATCCCGATCACGATCCTCTGGATCGTCGGCGTCACCAACGCCGTGAACCTGATCGACGGGCTGGACGGCCTGGCCTGCGGCGTCTCCGCCATCAGCTCCGTCACGATGCTGGTGGCCGCCCTGCTGGTGGCCGAGCCCAACGTGGCCCTGCTGCTGGCGGCCCTGACCGGGGCCTGTCTGGGCTTCATCCCCTACAACTTCAACCCCGCCAAGATCTTCATGGGCGACACCGGCGCGCTGCTGCTGGGCTATGTGCTGGCCACGGTCAGCATCCTGGGCCTGTTCAAGTTCTACGCGGTGATGACCTTCCTGGTGCCGGTGCTGGCCCTGGCCCTGCCCCTCTTTGACACGGCCTTCGCCATCATCCGCCGGGTGCTGCGCGGTCAGAACCCGATGACTCCGGACCGGGGCCACCTGCACCACCGGCTCATCGACCACGGCCTGAGCCAGAAACAGGCCGTCGCCGTGCTCTACTCCCTGTCCGCCATGCTGGGCCTGACCGCCGTGGTCCTCTGCACCACCGGGAAGCTGCGCCTGCTGCTGCTGGGCGTGGAGCTGGCCGTGGCTGTGGCCGTGGGCATCTTCGTCTACCGCACCATCGAACACCCGGCCCACCCGGTCCAGGAGCCGGAGAGCCCCGCCGCACCGGCGGAGAATGAGGAGAAGGGGGAACAGCCGTGAAGCCCCTGCGTGTGCTGTCCGTCTTCGGCACCAGGCCGGAGGCGATCAAAATGTGCCCGCTGGCCCTGGAACTGGCCCGGCGGAGCGCGCTGGAGAGTCTGGTCTGCGTCACCGCCCAGCACCGGGAGATGCTGGACAGCGTGCTGCGCACCTTCGGGGTCCGGCCGGACTACGACCTGGATATCATGGAGGCGGGACAGACCCTGTCCTCCGTCACGTCCAAGATCCTGGACGGCCTGGGGGCGGTGCTGGATGAGGCCCGGCCCGACCTGGTGCTGGTCCACGGCGACACCACCACCGCCTTTGCCGCGGCCCTGGCCGCCTTTTACCACCAGCTCCCGGTGGGCCATGTGGAGGCGGGGCTGCGGACCTTCGACCGCTGGAGCCCCTACCCCGAGGAGATGAACCGCCGCCTGGTGGGGCGGCTGGCGGAATACCACTTCGCCCCCACCGCCCGGAACCGGGACAACCTGCTCCGGGAGGCGGTGGACGGCAGCATCTTCGTCACCGGCAACACGGTGATCGACGCCATGGCCTACACGGTCAACCCCCGGCCCTTCGCCTGTGAGGCCCTGAACCGGGTGGACTTCCGCCGCCGGGTCATCGCCATGACCTGCCACCGGCGGGAGAACTACGGCGCGCCGATGGAACAGATCTTCTCCGCCGTGGCCCAGCTGGCGCAGTCCGACCCGGAGCTGACCTTCGTCTATCCGGTGCACCTCAGCCCCGTGGTCCAGCGGGCAGCCCGGGCGCAGCTGGAAGGCCTTGCCAACGTGCTGCTGACCGAGCCGCTGGACGCCATGGACATGCACAAGCTCATCAGCCGCAGCTACCTGGTCCTGACCGACTCCGGCGGCCTCCAGGAGGAGGCCCCCGCCCTGGGCAAGCCGGTGCTGGTCCTCCGCCGGGAGACCGAGCGCCCGGAGGCCGTGGAGGCCGGGACCGTGGCCCTGGCCGGGGTGGAAAGGGAGACGGTCATCAAAATGGTACGCCAGCTCCTGGACGAACCGGCCCGCTACCGGGCCATGGCCCACGCCGTCAACCCCTACGGAGACGGCCAGGCCTGCAGGCGCATCGCCGACGCCATAGAATGGCGCTTCGGAAGAGCGGAACGGCCACCGGAGGAGTTTCATCCGAATCGCGCAAGTCCAAATTTGTAACTGAAATTGGAGTCCCCATGAAACAACACGGAGGCGTACTGACCGTAATCCTCGCCCTGGCCCTTGCCGCGGCAGCCGGCGTGGCCCTGCTCCTCGCCCGTGTCTCCCCCCCGGAGACGCCGCCGGTGAGCCTGTCCGCGCCGCCGGTCTCCGCCCCGCCGGTGAGCGCCCCGCCGGTACAGCCCGGGGCAAGGGTGGTGGAGATCGCGCCGGACACGGTCCAGACCGTGCTGGCCCTGCTGCGCCGCCCGGACAGCTATTCCCGGACGCTGACGGTCCAGCGCTTCTGGAGCGGCGGCAGCGCCGAGACCGTCTACCGGGTCAGCGTCCTGGGCGACAATACCCACATCAGCGTCCCGGACGGGGGGACGGAGAAGCACATCCTGCTGCGCGGGGCGGAGAAATGGATCTGGTACGCCGATTCCCCCGCCGTTTACCGCGGCCCCGCCCGGGACAGCGATGCCGACGGCTACCAGAGCATCCCCAGCTATGAGGACGTGCTGGCCCTTCCCCCCGAGGCCATCCTGGAGGCGGCCTACACCGACTATGACGGCCAGACGGCGGTCTATGTCCGCTATGTCTCCGGCACCCTGGGCTATCAGACCGCCTGCTGGATCTCCGATACGCACGGTCTGCTGATCGGCGCGGAGTGCTACGACGGCGAAGTGCTGATCTACGCCATGCGCTCCGGCCCGGTGGACCGCTCCGCCCCGGACGAGGCGCTGTTCCAGCCGCCGCAGGCGGATTAAAGCAACAGCACCCCCCCGGCCAGATACAAAATCGCGATATCTCCGCGCTCCCGGTAGAGCAGATAAAACAGCAGCCCCAGCATCAGGTCCTCCGTCTCCAAACGGCCCGGCCCGATGCGCTCCAGCAGACTGCCCAGCACCCCCCGCAGCTCCGACGGCGCAGCCGCCGGGGGGCGGCGGCGGGCCTGGGGCGGCGGCCCGGCGGGGGAGGGGAAGTCCTCCCGGCGCTCCACCCGCCCCGTGTTGCCCTGATAGCGATTATACACCGTCTCCACCCCCCAGCTTCTGCCAGGCGGCCCCGGCCAGATGCAGCGTCGCGGCCAGACGCTGGGCACGGCGGAGCTTCGCGGCCCGCTCCGGTTTCAGCCAGGGGCTCAGGGCCTGTACCAGCTCCGCCTTCCCTCCGCCGCCCCC
>JAFYIF010000164.1 GCA_017538775.1 Oscillospiraceae bacterium
CATGATCATCAACGCGGGCATCGAGCGGGTGGTGGCCCGGGTGGGCCCGGACGCCTACACCGTCACCCCCGTGGCCGACTGGGTCCGGGAGGACGACACCCTGCCCATGGAGGTCTGAGCATTTTCAATTCTTCTACCGCTTTTGGCTCCCTTCTTTAGAAGGGAGCTGTCCGCCGCAAGGCGGAGCTGAGGCTTGCCCGTCCGGCGCGCACCTCATTACCGGGGAACTCCCGCAACCCTCCGTCATCCGGCTCGCCGGGGATCGCCGGATGCCACCTCCCTTCCGAGAAGGGAGGCAAAAGAAAAAAGGCTGGTTTCCACACCCAGCCTTTATTCCGGCTCTGACCGGAGTATAAACAAGAAAATGGGAGGAAAACCGAATCATGAAAAACAAATCCGTCCGCCGCCTGACGATCCTGGCGCTCATCGCCGCCGTCTACGCCGTGCTCACCATGTCCCTGGGCTTCATGAGCTACGGCCCCGTCCAGTTCCGCGTGGCCGAGGCCCTGTGCGTGCTGCCCTTCCTCTTCCCCTGGACTGGCTGGGGCCTGGTGGCGGGCTGTCTGCTGGCGAACCTGCTCAGCGCCTACGGGCTGCTGGACGTGGTCTTCGGCACCCTGGCGACCCTGCTGGCCTGTCTGGCTACGGCGGCCCTGGGGCGGCGGGACCGGGACAGCCTGGCCCGCGCCGTCCTGGCCTGCCTGATGCCGGTTTTGTCCAACGCCGTCATCGTCGGCGCGCTGATCGCCTTTTTTGAGACCGACGAATTTCTGAGCGGCGCATTCTGGCCCGCCTTCGGCCTGAACGCCCTGACCGTGGGCTTCGGGGAGCTGGTGGTGATGCTGCTGCTGGGTCTGCCCCTGCTGCGCTGGCTGCCCCGGAGCAAATTTATGGCAAAATTGCAGGAAACCATCGAAGAAAGCGATTGATTTTTTGTCGGAACCGCGCTATGATAGTACATCATTCCCAACGTCGGGAGGTCTGCGCCATGCACGCGACGGAGGCTTTGGAGAAGCTGCTGCGGTCATACGAACAGTATTACGACATCCGCCGGGAGGACGTGACGCCGCCCTTCGCGGCGGAGTGCGCCTTTCACTCCCACCAGCAGCAGTATTTCCTGAGCCGCCGGGCCACGATCTCCGAGTCGGAGTCCCACGAATACGTCTTTTTCGGCACAGCCGAGCGCCTCAGGCTCCCGGAAGCCCAGCGCATGGACGCTGTGGCCTGGGAGACCGGCACCGGGCGTGCAGACCCCCACCCAAACCACCGCAGCACCGACGTGACCCTGGTGGTCCTGGCCGAGACCGTCGACCCGGAGGCCGCCGCCTTTCTCAAGAAGCTGCGCCGCTACAAAAGCTACGGGCACATGCTCCGGGGCTGGAGCGGCTACCGCGTGATCGCACTGGAGCTTTCCACCGGGCGCCTGACCTGCAACCGCCTGGGCCGGGACCTGAAGAAGCTCCTGCGCAATATCGTCCCGGCCGCCTGAGCGGGCGGGACCCAATCGAAAAGAGAGAAGGAGTGTTCGTATGAAAGCTGTACTGATCATCTTAGCGGCGATCGTCCTGCTGATCATCGGCTATGTCACCTACGGCGCGTGGCTGGCGAAGCAGTGGGGCATCGACCCGAAGAAAAAGACCCCGGCGGCCCGCATGGGAGACGGCGTGGACTATGTGGCGGCAAAGCCTGCCGTTCTGATGGGACACCACTTTTCTTCCATCGCCGGCGCCGGTCCCATCAACGGGCCCATCCAGGCGGCGGTTTTTGGCTGGGTCCCCGTGTTCCTCTGGTGCGTCGTCGGCGGCATCTTCTTCGGCGGATTGCATGACTTCGGCTCCCTGTTCGCCTCCATCCGGCACGACGGCAAGTCCATCGGCGAGGTCATCCGCGACTCCATGGGTCCCAAGGCCCACAAGCTCTTCCTGATCTTCGCCCTGCTGGTGCTGATCCTGGTGGTGGCCTCCTTCGTCAACGTGGTGGCGGGCACCTTCGCCTCCGACAACGTGGGCCTGACCACCGGCACCGTCACCGGCAACGAGACCACGGCCATGGTCTCCATGCTGTTCATCGTCCTGGCCATCCTCTACGGCATCCTGACCAACCGCGCCGGGCTCAAGACCCTGCCCGCCACCATCATCGGCATCGTGCTGATCTGCGGGATGCTGGTGCTGGGCCTGAACGTGGGCCTGGCCGCCGGGCGCACCTTCTGGATCGTCTTCATCGGAGCGTACATCACCGTGGCCTCCCTGGTGCCGGTCTGGATTCTGCTCCAGCCCCGGGACTATCTCTCCAGCTTCCTGCTGTACGGCATGATGCTGGTGGCCCTGGTGGGCATCGTCTTCTCCGCCATCGCCGGGAATGTGACCTTTGAGATCCCCGCCTTCGCGGGCTGGAAGGTCAGTCTGGGTACATTGTTCCCGACGCTGTTCATCACCGTGGCCTGCGGCGCCTGCTCCGGCTTCCACAGCCTGGTGGCCTCCGGCACCACCTCCAAGCAGCTGGCCAGCGAGGCCGACGCCAAGCCCATCGGCTACGGCTCCATGCTGGTGGAGTCCGCCCTGGGTGTCATCTCCCTGATCGCCGTGGGCATGGTCTTCGGCAAGTACACCAACGGCGACTTCGGCTCCCCGGCCGTGGCCTTCGCCGCCGGCATCGCCACGATGTTCGGCACGGACGGCAGCACCGTCTACGGCACGGTCTACGCCCTGCTGACCCTGGCCGTCTCCGTCTTCGCTCTGACCAGTCTGGACACCGCCACCCGTCTGAGCCGCTTCATGTTCTCCGAGCTGTTCCTGAAAGAGGGCGAGGAGAGCTATAAGGACGCCAAGGGCATCCGGAAGTTCCTCTGCCACCCGCTGGTGGGCACCCTGGCGATGGTGATCATCGGCTGCGTGCTGGGCGGCCTGAAGCTGAGCCAGATCTGGGGTCTGTTCGGCGCGGCCAACCAGCTCCTGGCGGGCATCGCCCTGATGGCCGTCTGCACCTGGCTGGGCAACATCGGAAAGAACAACAAGATGTTCTATATCCCCATGGCCTTCATGCTGCTGGCGACGCTGACCAGCCTGTTCATGACCGTCCTGAACAAGGTCCAGGGCTTCCTCTCCGGCGCGGCAGAGGCCATGGCCTGGGGCAACTGGTTCCAGGCGATCTTCGCCGCCGCCATGTTCATCCTGGCCATCATCCTGGTCGTCACCGACCTGCCCATCCTGCTGAAGAAGAAGGAGAAGCAGAACGCCTGAGTTGGCGCGGGGGGAGACCAAGCCCCCGTTGCCTCGCAGAGTTTCGCGCCCACAGGCGCGAAAGAAAGTCAAATCCATTTTTGCCGGAAACCGCGTTTTCGGCAAAAATACTGCTCGCGGAGCGAGTGTCCCCGTAGGGGGCGCGAGCGCAGCGCAAATCTCATTTCAAAACCCAGCGAAGCGGTTTTGAAATGATTATCCGCATAGCTGTTCTTCGGGGTGCCCCCGGCAGGGGGGCTGAGATTGGGGCCGCGCCCCGGACCCGCAGCGACCTGATCCGGGTCATACCGGCGTAGGGAAAGATGCAGACAGAAGGAAACATATTCCGTATTGCATCGAAAGAGGCAGTGCGGAATATGTTATCTTTTTGGGAGGTAAGAAAGATGAACGCAACAAAAGACAGCCGCAGTGCCACCCGCCGCCTGGCCGAGGGCGGGGTCTGCGTGGCCCTTGCCATCGCATTGAGCTATCTGAAGATCCCCATCGGCCTGGCCTTCGGCGGCTTCGGCGGCAGCATCGACCTGGTGATGATCCCGCTGATCCTCTACGCCGTCCGCTGGGGTTTCGGCTGGGGCATGGCCGCCGGGCTGGTCTTCGGGACCGTCAAGTATTTCGTCGGCCAGCACGCGGAGATCAGCTGGGTCAGCATGATTTTCGACTACTCCGTGGCTTACGCCTTCGTGGGCCTGGCCGGGCTGCTGCAAAAGCAGCACCTGGACGGCAAACGCTGGGCCTTACCCCTGGCTGCCCTCATCGGCTGCCTGGCCCGCTTCGCCGTCCACTACCTCAGCGGCGTGACGGTCTACGCCGAATACGTGCCGGAGGCGTTCATGGGCTTCACCGCCCTGACCCCGGCGCGCTATTCCCTGCTGTACAACGGGACCTATATGCTGCCCAACACGGTCCTGGCGGTGGTCCTCTGCGCGGCTCTGGCCGCGCCGATGCAGCGGGTGAAGCGGGAAAGCGGCATGTAGGGGCTGGCGTCCCCGACAGCCCCGTCCCCTGTGCGTGCATGGCTCCCTTCCGCAGAAGGGAACTGTCAAATCGCGTCCCCCGCAAGCGATTTGACTGAGGGTTCCCCCCTTGGGGGATGCAAGGCCCTCCCGGAGGCGGACCGGTCCGCAGCGTCGGGCGGGTGCGGATTCGCCGGAGGGATCGTTGCAAAACGTGACATTGCCGCCGGAACGCCGGCGTTCCCTACCGGAGCGAGGTTTCTCGCCGTCAGGTTTTCGCTTGCCGCTTTCCGGCGCTGGGACCCTCTGCTCCCGGCAACCCCGCTGCGCTTCGCGCTGTCCCCCCTTCTGAAGAAGGGGGGCTTTTTTCCCTGCATCTCCCCGAAAAATCCCCCGCCGGGTCTGTTCAAACTCCCCTCCGCGTGTTATAATCTGTCATTCTTTTTTGAATGGGGCGATCGGATGAAAGCAAACGCGATCCGGCATGTGGCGGTGCCGCTGCTGGCGGCTTTAATCTGGGGCACGGCTTTTGTGTTCCAGAGCCTCTGCGCCCGGAGCCTGCCGCCCTTCACCGTCAACGCGCTGCGGAGCTTTCTGGCCGTGGGGGTGCTGCTGCCGGTCTCCGGGCTGCGGACGGGGGCGCTGCGCCGCCGGGGGGAGGCTCTGCCCATAGACTGGCGGGGGCTGCTGCGGGGCTCCCTGGTCTGCGGGAGCTTCCTCTTTCTGGGCACGGCCCTCCAGCAGATGGGCATCGCCACGACCACGGCGGGGAAGGCCGGGTTCATCACCGCCTTTTATGTGGTGCTGGTGCCGGTCTTCGGCGTGTTTCTGAAAAAGCGCGTGGGGGCGCGGGTCTGGGTCTGCGTGGCCCTGGTGGCCGTCGGACTCTGGCTGCTGTGCATCCAGGCCGGGGAGTCTTTGACCATGGAACCCGGCGACGGGCTGCTGATCGGCTGCGCCGTGGCCTACGCCTGTCAGGTGCTGTCCGTGGACCGCTTCGCCCAGAAGCTGGACAGCATCCGCCTGTCCATCGGGCAGTTTCTGGTGGTCGGGCTTCTCTCCGGCGTCCTCTCCCTGCTGCTCGAGCGCCCCACCGCCAGCGGGCTGCATGAGGCCCTCTGGCCCCTGCTCTACATCGGCGTGATGTCCAGCGGCGTGGCCTACACGCTGCAGGTGGTGGCCCAGCGCGGCGGCAATCCCACGCTGGTGGGGCTGCTGCTGGGCATGGAGAGCGTCTTCTCCGTGCTGGCCGGGGCGCTGATTTTGGGCGACCGGCTGAGCGGGCGGGAGTACGCCGGCTGCGCGGTGATGCTCGCGGCGGTGGTGCTGGCGCAGCTCCCGGTGGAAAAAATGCGCCGACAGAACCCTTGCAATGGTGGGGAATGAGTGATACAATCATGCAGTTAGCATTTTTTCGCGACCCCATTTATCATCATCTCCCCGGCATCCAGCCGGGGGAAAAAGGAGACAGACACCATGAAGCAATCCGAAAAAACCCTTGACAAGATCGTAGCCCTCTGCAAGAACCGGGGTTTCGTCTTCCCCGGCAGCGAGATCTACGGCGGCCTGGCCAACTCCTGGGACTACGGCCCTCTGGGCGTGGAGTTCAAGAACAACGTGAAGAAAGCCTGGCTCAAGAAGTTCGTGCAGGAGAGCCCCTACAACGTCGGCCTGGACGCGGCCATCATCATGAACCCCACCACCTGGGTCACCACCGGCCACGTCAGCAGCTTTTCCGACCCGCTGCTGGACTGCAAGGCCTGCAAGTCCCGCCACCGCGCGGATAAGCTCATCAGCTCGGAGTGCCCGGACGTCGAGACCGACGCCATGACCTTCGACGAGATGGACGCCTTCATCGCTTCCCATGAGGAGATCGTCTGCCCGCTTTGCGGCAAGCACGATTTCACCCCGATCCGCAAGTTCAACCTGATGTTCAAGACCGCCATCGGCGTCACCGAGGACTCCAGCAGCATCTGCTATCTGCGTCCCGAGACCGCCCAGGGCATCTTTGTCAACTTCGCCAACATCGCCCGCACGACGCGCAAGAAGCTGCCCTTCGGCGTGGCGCAGGTGGGCAAGGCGTTCCGCAATGAGATCACCCCGGGCAACTTCACCTTCCGCACCCGCGAGTTCGAGCAGATGGAGTGCGAGTTTTTCTGCAAGCCGGGCACCGACCTCGAGTGGTTCGCCTACTGGAAGGATTTCTGCAAGAAGTGGCTGCTGA
Organism: Oscillospiraceae bacterium; assembly: GCA_017538775.1. Classification (GTDB taxonomy): domain Bacteria; phylum Bacillota; class Clostridia; order Oscillospirales; family Oscillospiraceae; genus RGIG7114. Next base: position 6,417 of record JAFYIF010000164.1, read on the forward strand.
GCCTCGGCCTGCATGAGGAGAATCTCCGCATGCGCGACCATGAGCCCGCCGAGCTGGCTTTCTATTCCCGCGCCACCACCGACATCGAGTATGCC
>JAFYIF010000165.1 GCA_017538775.1 Oscillospiraceae bacterium
CGGCCCCGGAGGGTGCCGCCGCAGCGGCAGGAGAGGGAGAACGCAGCGGGAACTTGCGTAAAAATGACCGCAACGGCGGGAAACAGCAACACATTTGACTGGTTGCTCTCCGTCACGTTCTCCCTCTTCCGTCATCCGCCTTGTGGCGGATGCCACCTTCCCCCGCTGGGGGAAGGAAGGGCGGCTGCGGCTATTTTGGCGGGGTCTGGACTTGATGCAACGCTCTACCCGCCGCACGGTAGGGGCCGACGTCCTCGACGGCCCGGCGGCAACGCCCGGTTTTTCCGCTCCGGTTCGGCGACTGCGCTGACACGCAGCGTCTACGCTTCCGACACTTCAAATTCGATCGTCACCCCGGGAAACACCGTCTCCAGCGTCTCCCGCAGCCTGTCCATGGTCTCCGCCGGGGCGCTCACGCGCACTTTGCCGTCCTCCACCCTGGCGCTGCTCCCCGGGAAATACGGCAGCAGCTCCCGCTCCAGCTCCTCCCGGAGCGCCTCGGGCTGCGATGCGTATGCTCCTGCGTCCAGGGCCGGGCGGTAGTCCAGCAAAGGGTCGTGCCGCCCGGTGAAGCAGACCAGCAGGAAAGCCGCGGCCAGCAGCAGGACCAGGACGGCCCCGGCGGGTTTCAGGACCCGGAAGAGGTACTCCCCGCTGGTCTCCCGCGGCCTGCCCTGCGCAGGCCGTTCCTCCTCCGGCATGGCTCAGAAGCGGACGCGCCGGGCGATGTAGTCGCGCACCTCGGCGATGGGGACGCGGACCTGCTCCATGCTGTCCCGCTCCCGGATGGTGACGCAGTGGTCGGCCTCGTCGGTGTCGGTGCCCACGGTGTTGAAGTCGAAGGTGATGCAGAAGGGGGTGCCGATCTCGTCCTGGCGGCGGTAGCGCTTGCCGATGGAGCCGGTCTCGTCATAGTCGCACATGAAGTCCCGGGACAGCTCCCGGTACAGCTCCATGGCCGGGCCGGAGAGGACCTCCTTCTTGCTCAGGGGCAGCACGGCGCACTTGAAGGGGGCCAGGGCCGGGTGCAGGTGCAGCACGGTGCGGACATCCTGCTTGCCGTTCTTGTCCTGGCCCACGACCTCCTCGTCATAGGCCTCGCAGAGGAAGGCCAGGGCCACGCGGTCGCAGCCCAGGCTGGGCTCGATGACGTAGGGGATGTAGTGCTCCCCGGTCTCGTGGTCGAAGTAGGTGAGATCCCGGCCGCTGGCCTCCTGGTGGCGGCCCAGGTCGTAGTCCGTCCGGTCGGCGATGCCCCAGAGCTCGCCCCAGTCGGTGAAGGGGAAGGCGTACTCGATGTCGGTGGTGGCGCGGGAATAGAAGGCCAGCTCCGCCGGTTCGTGGTCCCGCAGCCGCAGATGCTCCTTGCTGATGCCCAGGCTCAGCAGCCAGTTCACGCAGTAGTCCTTCCAGTAGGCGAACCACTCCAGGTCCGTGCCGGGCTTGCAGAAGAACTCGCACTCCATCTGCTCAAACTCCCGGGTGCGGAAGGTGAAGTTGCCCGGGGTGATCTCGTTGCGGAAGGCCTTGCCCACCTGGCAGACCCCGAAGGGCAGCTTCCGCCGGGTGGTGCGGGCGATGTTGGCGAAGTTGACAAAAATGCCCTGGGCGGTCTCCGGGCGCAGATAGACCGTGGAGCTGCTGTCCTCGGTGACGCCGATGGCGGTCTTGAACATCAGGTTGAACTTGCGGATGGGCGTGAAGTCGTGCTTGCCGCAGACCGGGCAGACCACGTTCTCATGCGCGGCGATGAAGGCGTCCATCTCGTCAAAGCTCATGGCGTCCGGGTTCACGTCCGGGCACTCCTCGGCGATGAGTTTGTCCGCCCGGTGCCGGGCCTTGCAGGCCTTGCAGTCCAGCAGCGGGTCGGAAAAGCTGGCCACATGGCCGGTGGTGACCCAGGTGGTGGGGTTCATGATGATCGCCGCGTCCAGGCCCACGTTGTAGGGACTCTCCTGCACGAACTTTTTCAGCCAGGCGCGCTTCACGTTGTTCTTGAACTCCACGCCCAGGGGGCCGTAGTCCCAGGAGTTGGCCAGGCCGCCGTAGATCTCGCTGCCGGGGAAGACGAAACCCCGGTTCTTGCAGAGGGCTACGATCTTGTCAAGGGTTTTTTCGGATTGCTTCATGGTGTCTGTCTCCTTTTTCCCCCG